>DATGJN010000028.1 GCA_035295165.1 bacterium | reverse complement strand
CCGAAGCGTAAGCACTAATCCGCATTGTCCCCGTGGCGGTTGCCTGTCCGCGCCGCCACGGGTGAGGTACTCTGAGAGGGTGCCTACCACCACTCCTCCTGTCGCTGTCACTCAGATTGACAAGCTCCTTGACGCCTTCATCGCCGCGTTGCGGGACGAGATTACGGCCGCGAAATCGGCCAAAGGCGATTCGATCACATCCCTCTCCGACGGCCGTCGTACCCAGCGCGGAGCCGACCACTCCGCATACACGTTCCTCATGGACCGCTCCGTAGCTGCATCCGATGACGTCCCCGTAGAGCTCGACGTCGGAGGCCGCCGGTACAAGGGAAGTGTGCTCTACATCAACGGCGATGAGATCGCGGTGGTGGTCAACACCACGGAGGATCTCGGACACGAGATCTCCCATGCGGGGCTGGTCAGCAACCTCGCGTTCCTCCCTGAGCGCCTCCGGGACCGACTTCGGCTTGTTCGCGAAGGGAAAGAGCCGATAGACGTTGAGCTCGCCCGCAGGGTCTTCCTGCCCAGCCCCGAGGATGCGGCGGTTGTAGACTCGGCTGAGATCGTGCCTCCTCAGGTCGATGCCGCGATGAACGCAAGCCAACAGGCGGCTGTGACATTTACCCAGACGCAGCCCGTGAGCTTCGTTTGGGGCCCGCCGGGGACCGGCAAGACCCACACGCTTGCTCGAGTCACGGAAGCGTTTCTCCGGCGCGGAATGCGCGTGCTCGTTGTCGCACACTCCAATGTGGCCGTGGACGAGGCGGCTATGGACATCGCCAATCTCCTGCACGACACCCCATGGTACCAGAACTACGAGATTCTCCGGCTCGGGCACCATCGGAATGAAGGGCTTGCCCAACACGACCGCGTCCTCTTCGACCAGTACGTCGAGACACTCGCGCGCCGGCTCGGGTCCGATCGGAGCGCTATCACGGAGCAGTCGCAGGCGCTACTCGATCGCGCCAAGGTCGTCTGCACCACCCTGACCCAAGTCTTCTTCTCATCTCTTTTCCCCGAAGTCCCGTTCGATGTGTGCATTATCGACGAGGCCAGCATGGCACCGCTCCCGGCGCTATTCTGGGCTTTGACTCGAGCTCGCCAGTACGCGGTCCTGGGTGGAGACTTCCTCCAACTCCCCCCCGTATCGCTTGCACAAACCCTGGTGGCAGCACGCTGGCTCGGGCGCAATATCTATCAGCACCTCGGGATCATCACGCCTGACCATGCGCGAGATCACCCGAACGTGTCCCTCTTGGACACACAGTATCGGATGCACCCCACCATCGCGGAGATTCCGAATCAGCTGTTCTATGAAGGCGTCTTACACACGGATCCCGGAACCAGCGCCAAGTCCGGGACACAAGCCATGCCGCTCGTGCTGGTCGATACGTCCAGCGCCGCACCGTGGTGCGTTCGGCTCGCCCGCGGCAGCCGTCTCAACCTGCATAGCGCGCACGTCGCGACGACGCTGGCGGCCCAGCTTGCCGGTACACCCCCGGTTCCGGGGCGCGTCGCGATCCTCACGCCGTACGCCGCGCAAGCCCGTCTGCTCGGCGCGTTTATCCGGGACCTCAATCTCGCGCGGTGCGTGCGCGTCGCCACCGTCCACCGGTTTCAAGGCGGCGAGGTGTCGATTGTGATTTTCGACACCGTTGAGGCCCCGCCGGAGCGGCCCGCACCGATGCTGGACGATCTCCATGAGGAGGGAGCCAAACTCCTCTTGAACGTCGCGCTAACGCGCCCCAAGGAGACCCTTGTGGTGCTTGCAGACGTCGACCATCTCAACCATATGCTCGATGACAACTCCTCGCTCGTGCGGATTGCAGCCATGCTGGGTCGCACTGGATCCGTGGTCCCATCCGAGATGATCATTGAGGACGCTCTTATGTTCCGCGCACCATTTGATACCGATATCGCGGCTGCCCGCCACGAGATTCTCGCGATCGTTCCGGCCGGCGATACCGGGTGTGATCTTAGTGGTCTCCTTGAGGCCGCAGCGGCACGCGGTGTCCGCGTCGCATTGCATACCAGTCAGCCGTCGCCCCGCGTGGCCGTGAATGGCGAGGCTGATAACCTGATTGCGCGCCTCCCGAGACCGCTCGTGGTCATTGACCGCCGTATCATATGGGACGGGGTTCCTCAGGCTACTGCGGAAGACCTCACTCAAAACCGCGCCCGCCGACTCGTTTCGCCGCGTGCCGCATCTGCCCTGACCCATGCTGTGGTCACCGCGGCATACGTACCCGGTCCTGACGGGAAGGCCGCGGAAGAAGTGGTTGGCACCCAGGAAGCCTGCCCCGAGTGTGGTGGGCTCCTGCAGGCCGTGATTGGGACGCCACATGTCGTCCTGGTTTGCCAGCGGGCGCCGGAGTGCACCTTCAAGCGACGCCTCCGGAAGAAGGACAGCCTCGCCACTGATCGTATGTGCCCGAGCTGCGGACAGCCCATGATGTTACGGAGTGGCCTCTACGGCCCGTTCCTTAGTTGTTCGCGCTATCCTCGCTGCAAGAAGACGATCAACTTGGGGCACGGTCGGGGTTGAGTCACCAGCCCGCCCTGTAGCCTGCGTAGCCTGCGTAGCCTGCTTCGACGCGTTGGGTACATCCCAATATCTGCCGGGCAGAGTCCGGACTAAACCAGTATCAACTCTCTTGCCTGGCGACGAAACGACATTGGCGTCACCCTTCTGACCCTCGGCTCATCGACACGGGACTGCGCAAGTTCATTAATGACCTCCCGCACATCCAGGGCACTTCAGTAGGGATGGACCAATCGCGCTCGCACTTCTGGGGTGGTCTCGGCCGTCTGAATCAGGCGCTGGTGCTGCCCATCCTCGAGGAACTCCTCGATGATCGATTCGTGCTTGTCTACCGTCCACGGACCGCTCGCGCTCCCTTGTTGCAGGGTACCGCAGTACCAGGAGGTGTGTCATGAGCGGCCTTACAACCGTCCTGTCCAAGAGTCAGCCGTCCGCTATGGTCCACTCCGGGCCCGTCCAGATCGAAAGAGGTCGGGCCCGGCTGGTGGCATGTTTGGACCATCTATGTGGATGAAAGCAAACCGGTCTGGCTAGCCACGTTCTTCACACATGAGGATGCGGAGTAGTGCGCTGCCCTGCGTAATTCCGCGGCCGCGGTAGGGGCGTTGCTTTCGGAGGTTAGCCGAGGTGTTCACTCGCTCGGCGCGAGCCATCCCGCCCAGACCATCCCCCTGCAATTGAATTAGGATTCGCTGGCGTACTTCTTCCGTCGACTCTCGATAAGAGCGAGGCTCTTTTCCATGGCGGCAACATCCACGGTGTCCATAGCAACAACCGTCTGAGGTCTCTCAAACAACTGTCGCACCACCTGCCGGTACGCCGTAAGTGTAGTAGAAGGGGTGTAACCTGGCGCGCGGCTATCCCTAGGTGGGTTCTGTCGTCGGACATCCATGACCAGATGGAGCATCTTGTAGTCGTCGGCTCTCTGGGTCGTAGGCCTGCGCTCGAACTCATAGATGATGATGCCAGGGGTGGGGTCCACGTACCAGTCTGTCTCGATCAGTGCTTTGGAGATTATCTTTGGCACGGCGAGTTTGAAGAAAGCCTCGAAATCCGTTCCGATTAGCGTCGCAACTTGATCAACGCCAGTCCTTGTGGCAAGGATCGGGCGAAGACTATGGTCAGAAGCAATATTCTCTTCAAGTGTGCACCTGAGCATAGCGCCGAAATCATCGCCCAACCTCTCTGGCCCGATCTTTGTTGTAAACATTAGTCCAAAACCGTCGAGATGTTCCTGTCGATGGCCCACAACGAGCGGTCTTTGCTGCCACTCGAAAACCTTCCTAATAGCACGAATGAGCCTGCCAGGAATTCTCTCGCTGGGCTTAAAGAGATACCCTTCCAAATCTAAATTGATCACGTCAAAAGGGAAGGAGCGGCGGAAGTCACGCTGGATCATCAACCGTCTGATTTCGGCCCGCACGTGGCGTTCGTCAGGACGCTCTGCCGGGATTTCCGGCAGGATGTCCGTGATATGCTCATCCAAATCGTCGAGTAATACAGTCTCAACGAACTCGTCGGGGAAGCCCGTTGCGCCCGGAATGCTCTGTCGAGTTTCGAGGACTGCCTCGTCACTTCTTGTAAAGAAAAACACGGTATCAAACTGGCCGTCCTTGGATGGTCGAATCACTCTTGCTACGTCCAGCATGAGAACATCGATAGCGCTCACCGCACAAAACGTAAAGTACCTGAGCCGCCGTACATCTTTCGGCCTCCTGCCCTGGCGTAGAGCCTGCAGGCGCCGTCTGCACATCGGCAGCCAGCCGTCAGTCCTGACGAAGTGTTTCAGTGGGCACTGACGGTAGGGAAAATCCAGGCCGCTCATCTCCTACCACTTAGCTAGTAGTGACAGGACTCGCTGAATGAATGTATCGCGGCGTCGACTTTGGCTTACCTCCTGTTGGCTCGAATCATAGATCGCGACAATGGCGCTAGCCAGAAGCCTGTTAGGCTTCTTAGTGGGCATGGCTTCTGGAGATGGCAAATCGACTTCAAGCCGCTTCCCTGACCTCCTCACGATCGAACTTGCCAGGACCTCCTCCAGTTTGCCAGCTTTTGTCTGATGCAGTTTAACCTGAGCGTCGCTGCCTTCAGCTAGCACCTCGCGGATGAACTTGGTTCGCTGGCGGGTACGAGTATCCCGGCGCGCGTCCGAGCGAACGTCGATCTGTTTGTATACCTTCGGGAACACAACATCTTGCAGAGCCTCATGCATCTGCTTCTGGATCAGGCGAAATTCTGGATGGAAACGATTGAAACTGTCTCTGTCTATGTTAAGAGCATCTTCAAGGCCCTGATCGACGTACACCTCGCCGGTGATCCACCTGCTACGTGGACCCTCATTGTAGCGATAATCCAACAGAGAACGATCGTACAGACCTATTCCCACTTGCCTTATGCGAATCATTATACCCCTCAGCTCGTCGGGGGTGATCTGCTTTCCCTCTTGCACGACGATGTAGCCGTGAAAGCTCACATCGCGACCGAAGACTCTTTGAGTTGTCGGCTGAATCCTGTGCGTCGTATAGCCCGACTCGTTACCCGCAAGGCAGACAGGCTTCCGGAGTTCAAGACCATCTACAAGAACTTTGAAAGCAAAGCCCTCGAGTTTCTTGTGGTCGTCGGCAACGAGATGGTCTGGAATCGCACGCGCCCCGACATAAGGCAGAGGACAAGCAGCGGCCAGTTCCCATACGAGGCGCCAATGATCCCCCAGTTCCTGGATCGTCGCTTTCTTTGTCGACCGCCGGATGAATTCTGCCCAATTTCTTGGTGGCTTTTGGTAGGATTCCCTGAACGATTGCACAAAGGCGGGATGTAGGTCGTCCGCAACGATAGTCGTCCCTACTTTGTATCTACCCGGATCAAAGTCGTCGAGAAGCTGATACTCACCCACGTCTACTTCATCTGGAAGCACGACGATGTCCTTATCATCTTTGTCCAGACGCGGTCTTATTAGGTCGTACAGCTGCACTCTTGCCCTGAAGCCTTTGCCGTTTCTTGGCTTAGAAGTGATGGTGAAACCGCCTGTGATTTGCGCTATGCCGAGCATCCCAATACCAAGGCGCCCGATGATTGGCCGATCATTGATCAATGTTGGAGGGCCAACGCGCTTTTCACTATTGCCAATACCCCCCTCCATGAGGCTCACGAAATCCTCACCGGTAAAGCCTTCCCCATCGTCCTGCACAGTGAGCTCCGAAAAATGCGGAGCGCCTGTGTCGATGCGTACGATCCTAGCGCTCGCATCCCATGCGTTGCTTACAAGTTCTCGCAATGCGCTGGCAGGGCTGCGGTATAGACCTCTACTCAAATGGGCGAGTGCCTTCTCGTGTACTTTGATCTTGCCCAAGGCCGGATTCTCCTAGGTCAAACTATCGACGGAGATCAGTGTAATCCATGCGTTCGTTGTGCTAGCATGTCACATTGCGTAACTTGCTCGCGCTGCGCTTGGACACCTTTTATCCGATGTTCGACACGCGCTGCCCACACTAGGGGCGAATCCACGAATGAATCGCGCCCAAATCCGACCGGTGTCTGGAAGATTCAACGTCAGCCGTAAGTCCCGGCCCTCCACTAGCGTCGCTCAAGGATCATGGCTTCTTCATAGATGGGACGGGTAGTCCCGCGCGTGCCCCTGCGGATTTTTACAGTTTTCCTACTAATGCAACGGAAACCTCGAAGCCTCTCGCACGCAATTTCCTCGAGAATCTGAGTAGTTGGGATATGCACACCGAAGTATGAGCGCTGTTCGCTGAGTACATATAAAGCTCGACCGCCAGGAACGATCACATCGGCCACTGAGGCGAGGTGGCGTCGAAGGCCGCCAAAATAGTTGCCGACCACTTTGGGGTATTGGCGCGCAAATCCATAGGTCTTCTGGCTTGCCCGACGTTCGAGCATCCTGACCAGTCTCGTGACGGACGACATCCTGCTCACGAAACGCCAATCTTCGTCGTCCACATACACGGTCTTGCTGTTCGACCTAAGTTGCATTCGCTTGATCTTTCGAAGATCACTATATGAGCGTACAAATCGACCGAGTTCCAATTCGATTCTCGTGATCCTCGAGTAATCGTGCTCAGTCGGATACGGTGGCGAGGTAATGATCCAGCGTATCTTGCCATCTATAGCTATCCGATCGAGGAAACCAAGATCTCGTGAGTCTCCGTGAATGACACGAATGTTTCCCCAACCCCGTTGCTTACGTGCCGACCTCAGATCTGTCGCTATCTGACCTACTTTTCCCAAAATGGCCTGGCGTAGACTCAGCTTGCATCGCCTGCTTCTCTTGTAGATCTCAGGTCCAAAGGCCACATTCGCGCAGTGTTCCTTAACCGCCGAGATGATCGCTAAGCGCAGCAGCCGTCTGGAGTCGTAGCTTCGAATGCTCCCAGCTAGATGGAATAAGGTACTTGCGGACGACCAAATTCTCGATGATACCCACCCTTTCCGGACGACATGAGGAAGCGCCTGTGGAGTGTGCTCTGCTGAGTTTCCAATGGCGTCCGCGAGCGCAATAATTTCGCGACAAGCCGCCTCCAGCCGGTCGGGATCAACACCCGGGCGGGTCTTGGCTTTGCTGCAAAGACAGGAGAACGGGTTTGAATCGACACCGATCGCGGGAACACCCTTTAAGGCCGACTCGACCAAGGACGTTCCTGTACCGCAAAAAGGATCGAGCAACCACCCCGATCTGTCGCACCCGAGCTCAGAAATTGCATCACGCACCAAACTTGGCGAGAACGCCATAACGGATGTGTACCAGCGATGAAAGGGCTCAGTCGACATCCGTCCGCGGCTCCTGCTGTGTAGGTGTCTTGGCTCCTTGAAGCCGGAGAATCATACGACAACGCGAGCCCGAACTCCTGTTCGGTTAGGGTAGGGTCCGCGTGAGCCTCCCCCTGTGTCCCGTTCCTCCAAGCCCACCATGCGCGACGGCGCCAGAACAGCGGAAGCGGTGACAACGTGGCAATCGGCGGTTCGCGGCCCAGTCTGTGTTCCCATAGAGTGGAAGCCATGCGAGTCCGATCCCGAAGAGCAGCCTCAGGTATCCGAGATACCGACGGTCCTGCTCCACTTTCTGCATGCCGCGGTGGCCACAGCCGCCGCTTGACCTTAAAATCCGTCGCCAGCCGGACCCGGATCCACGCTATCGCCTCGAGATGTACTCTCGAGCTGACCTCAAGAGTGTGTAGAAGACGGAGCTTGCCGGCGGTATGAGCAGTGCCGCGGAGGCTGGGTCGCGCCACCGATCGGGATCGGTAGGGCCAAGCACGATTCTTGGATATCGTCCAAGGGTTTTGTATGCGGATAACCCGTTACCTCCATGAAAGAGACATGGAGTACATGATTGCGACCGTGTGATCAGAATACTTTGGTGATTTCGATGGAGCTCTGCCAAGAGGACGGAATGTTGATGAACGCACTAGCGTAGATTGGATCGGGGGCTGGCTCCGTCGAAGTTGCCAGACGCTTACGCACGTGGGAACCAATCGCATGAATAAGGCAGTCTGCAATTTCAAGTCCCGGCTCGTTAGCTCCCTTGGGCATACGGTACTTCGCAAGGGGAATCCGGCAGCCATCTCGGACTATCCCGTACCCCTCAAATTCCCGAAAGGCTACCGTATCGTAGCTGGCCGATTCTTCGAAAATAAGGACGATCTCTGTGAATGCACATTTGGCAACCTTCACCAAACAGTCTACTAGCGCACCGGCAGCGAGTTGGTAAGGGCGGATGCCCTGAACCAACATAGTCTTGTTAGTAACCACAGCGGCTATCCGTCCAAAAGCAGACGTGCCGAGGAAGTTCGCCACAGCTTCGGCCCTTCGTTTCCCAGGCTTACGGCCGCCCGATGCGTGTAGTATGATGGACGCTCCCCCAAAGTACGTCGTCTTCATTTGAGTCCACGAGTCTCTCAAGTAGTCAACATAATCTGTGACAGGAACAACACATCCTCCTAATCCAAATATTGGGTAGGTGGGGTCGGTGAATAACGGGCCCCCAGTTTCATCAATGAACACGAGGAGACACGAGTCTGGAAAAATAACTTGGCGCCTCGATTCCATCACGAAGGTAAGTGTGCTTCTGGTGCGGGGTTTGGAATTCGCCATCTTGTAGTGCACTTTACCACCACGCAAGTCCTACGACTCGATCGTCGTAGGCGTTCTTGAGTGAACGCAGCGAACTTTCAAAAAGCCCGGGGTTCATTCGTAGTACGCGCCGATGCGCGTATGGCTTGTGTGCTGGTAGTTGCCCTTGAGAGTATCGCGATCAGTCTTGTAGGGCAGTTTCTGAGTAAAGCCAAGTTCACGCAGTACATCCCTCACTCTGTGAACGTCTACCTCGTCTGTCGAATCATAAGTGTAAACGCAAACGACTCGACTGCTTGGGTTTCTATTGAGCGGGTTCGGGTACATTGTCGCAACCTTTGAGCTATCCCCGAGTCTACCCGCTTCAGTTGCCGCTTTTATCGCGGCCCAGGTTTCATCTATCCTTTCAACCGGTGTGAAGATCAGCCATTTGCCACTGCGCTCAGTCGCTTCCGGATAATCGCCAATTTGTCGGCGAGCATATATCCATGGCGTATCTGTTACTTCGGATGGGCTGGCTTTCACGTAAGGATCAGCAACTAGTTGTTGCCGGTGCTTGATAATCTCATGGCGCGTAGGCATCCTGGGGCCTGATCGTTTGCTCTTTTTCATGGAACCAACACCTCCGAAACAGCCCCCGAGCGTGTTAGACGGCGAAAACCTTGAGCACCTCGTCGCCGTAGTGGTTGATAACCTTGATGGCGATCTTGCCCGATTCGGGCTTGTCGAACGGCCGGCTCACCGTGCTGTACAATCTGCTCCAGGCCGCTTCATCGATCTCCGCACGCAGTGCCCGTTTGAGCTTGTCGTAAGGTTCTTCCGCCCCGGTGAAGTAGGCGTGGCGCACGAAGAAGCTCTCGCCGTTGTAGTCCGTGTCGATAAACCAGCAGGCGATGTCCTCGGTGGAGGCGTTGCGAATCTGCCCGGTGGTCGGGTCGTACACATCCACACCCTTGATCTCGGCGACGATCTGGCCATTCTTCTGCTTCTTGATCTCCACATCCGGCTCACCGAAGACCATGAACAGGTTGCCCGCGCCGGTCTTTTTGAGCAGTTCATCGCCCATCGCCAGGTCAGGGTTCATCTTGGTTGGCAGCACGGTCAGCTTGCCGTAGAGCTTCACTTCTTCATCGACGTACGGGTCGAAGGCGAAACCGCAGATGATCAGCATATCGAAGCCGACGCCATGTACCGCTTCCTTGGCGGATTCCTTGACCTGCTGCGGGCTGACGGTCCCGTGCTCCGGACCGATAGAGACTGCCACGCGCCGGGTCTTGCCGCCGGCGTCGGTGTATTCGCCCGCCGCGTGCAACCACGCTCCGGCGTAGGGGTCGAGCCGGTCGAAGCTCAGTCGTTCTCCTTTGCGGGTGTTCTGCACGCCCGCTTTCTTTAGGTTGTCCAGGATCACAGTGGTGAAGTCCTGTTGCCTGCGCGCTTCCTGCTCCGTCACCGTGTCCTCCTGGCTCTCGTCGGCCGTCGAGAGCACGCGATGCGGCGACAGGCTCTCCACCGAGAACGGCCCGCTCACCCGCACGCGCTTGTTATCCTCATACGGCTGGTCCCAGAGCCTTTCGGTCTCGGCATGGCGGGCGATGGCGGCGTCGATCTGCTCGCGCGTCATACCCTCTTTGATGTCCGGGGTGTTGGCGATGGATTTGAGTGTGACATGCGGCACGCGCTTGCAGACAAAGCCCTTCCTGATGTCATCTTCAGTCTTGTATTCGGGCAGCGTCTTGCCGGTGAGTTCCGTTTCCTTTTTGATCCCCTCGGGCGAGTCGGTCAACAGGTAGTACGGGTACTTGGCGGCCATCAAGCGCGTACGTGCCAGCGCCAGCGCGACGCGGCTGGTGTCGCAGGTGATCCAGCGCCGGCCCCACTGCTCGGCGACATAGGCGGTGGTGCCGCTGCCGCAGGTCGGATCGAGCACCAAGTCGCCGGGGTCGGTGGTCATCAGGAAACAGCGTTCGATGATTTTCGTGTTCGTTTGGACCACGTAGCTCTTGTCAGACTCTCCTTTTGTGTCAACCCATAGGTTCGACAGCTTCATTACCGGGTAGTCGTCAACGAAGAAAAGGTAGCGTAGGGTTTTGCCTGATGCAGAAAGACGATCCGTCTTCCTCAATGCTTCAATGCCGCGCTGATTAGTCTTCCAGCTTTTTCCAGAACTTGGCTCGAATCTGCGCCCGTCGAACTCGATAGGGAAAATACACGTCGGGGTATAGCCGCTCGAGACTAGATTATCGGTTCCAAATACCCGCGACCCCATTGGAAGGAGCTTCGGCTCAGCCCGCTCTTCCGGCGACATGGGTCGGCGGGCCCCATCGGGCAACTGTACCGATGTGAATACTGTATCCTCACCCACCTCTCGCGAGGTGAACACGTCGCGATATTTCATCGTTTCATGATTCTTCGCGTACCAGAGCAGGTAGTCACCCACTCCCGCCAAGCCAGTCGAGGTGAGTGGCACCGATGTCCGAAAGGTAATCTGTGCACAAAAATTCTCACTCCCGAACACCTCATCCAGCACGCACCGCACGAGATGCACATTCTCGTCCCCGATCTGCACAAAGACACTGCCCGTTTCGGTCAGGAGGTCTTGGGCCACTACCAACCGGTCGCGTAGGTAGGCGAGGTAGGAGTGGATGCCCAGCTTCCAGGTGTCACGGAAGGCGCGCACCTGTTCGGGCTGGCGTGTGGCGTCCTCGGCCTTGCCGTCCTTCACGTCGCGCTTGCGCGTGCTCACCTGCCAGTTGGAGCCGAACTTGATGCCGTAGGGCGGGTCGATGTAGATCGTCTGTACCTTGCCCTTGAGTCCTTCCTTCTCGGCCAGTGAGGTCATGACGAGCAGCGAATCGCCAAGGATGAAGCGGTTGCTCCAGTTCTGTTCGTGATGGTAAAAATCGACCCGCTGTGAGAAGTCCTGCGGGCCGCCGTTGAAGTCGGCGAAGAGATTGGTCTGATCGTCGCCAGGCTGCTCGATGCGGGGCAGCGCGTCGATGATGGCCTGGGGGTGAATCTTCTCTTGGATGTAGATCGGTACCACAGGAACGGCTAGGTCTTCCCGGTCTTGTTCGTCCTTGCCCTTCCAGACCAGTTGCGGATCGAGCGACGGATCGCGCGGGTAGAGCATGGTCTTGGGAGCGACCTCTTCGTCCCGCACGAAGTCACGCAGCTCCTCCGTGGGGATGTTGACGCGCTTATTCTTGTGGCGGATGGATTCAACTTTCGTCCGAGTGGCGTGTTTCTTCGCCAACTTCTTAGCCATGAGCGACTCCCGTTATTGACTCCGCCTGCGCCTGTCGCAGAAAGTCGCGGATGAGATTTTGTGCGTCCCACGGATCGGCGACTTCGATGAACGCCCAGCGGCCGAAGCCGCCGTGGTGGTTGATGGCCGGCACCCACAGTGTGCGTGCCGTTGCGACTTTGGCGGCCTTGTCCTTCTTCTTCTCACCGGTCACTTCGACGATCAGGTTCAAGAGGTCGTTCCGACCATGGCCGTCGTCGATGCAGACGATGAAGTCGGGGATGTAGTTCTTTTCTTCGCCGTTCAGGGTGTAGGGGATGGTGAAGCTGAGGTTGTGATTCTTGACGTAGCGAATGACCTCGGGCATGTTCTCAATGGCTTCGGCCATCTTTTGCTCCCAGGAGTCGGTATCGGCCACCACATGAGAAATGTGACATTTGTCCTCGCGGGTGGCGAAAACCGGTCGAGTCGTGTCGAAATCGACGTACCGGGTGGAGCCGATGGTGTCATACGGACGCAGGATGGGCTTGAGCTCCGCTGTGCCGTCGGTCGAGGCGACGATGGCCTTATAGAGGCGGTCGACGGCGTCGTGCGCGAGCTCGACCAGCAGCAGTAGTTGCGGGAAGGCGTTGTCCTTGACCGTGACGCATTCGGCGAGCCAGCGTTTGGCGATGCCGAGCAGTTGCGGGAAGAGCCAAGGCTTGTCGTTGCCGTCGTCGTCGCGAAAGTATCGTTCCAGTGTGAGCTGGGCCAGCCGGAAGGCGACCTCGTTGAACCGGCGGGACTTGAGATCATCCAGGGTGTGGATGCTGGATTCACCGACGATGGGCGCGTTCTCGGTCTTAGTGGGAATGTCGGCAGTGGAAAGGGCCAGCCTAGATTCGTCACTGAAGGAGGCAGTGAGCCGTTCACCGGCCACGTCGTAGCGGTAGCCGAGCAGCCGGGGAAAGGCGATCTCGCAGGCGATGCGGCTTTCAAGAGCGCGCACGCGAGTGGGCAGCGGTCCGGGCTTCGGATCTGCGGTTGCACCGCTGCACGGGATAAAAGAGAATGGCACGCCATAGACCTCGGCATATTCAGGGTCAAAGTGGCCGTTGTTATTGGCCGCGTAACTCATGCGGCGCAAGGCGCGTCCGACCACCTGCTCGCATAGCAGTTGCGTGCCGAAGGCGCGCACGCCCAGAATATGGGTGACAGTGTTGGCATCCCACCCCTCGGTGAGCATGGAGACGCTGACCACGCACTTGACATGTTCGCCGAGCTTGTCCGCCTTGCCAACCGTGTTCATTACTTCGCGCAGCAAGTCTTCGTCGGTCAGGCTTTCGGCATCGCGGCCGGGGAAGCGGGCGCGGTAGTCGGACTTGAAATTGTCGATCTCACGAGCGGCGATCTTCTTGAAGTCGTTGCTCATTGATTCGCCGGATTCGAGCTGCCGACTGTCCACCAGGATGGTGTTCGGGCGATGCAGCCAGGCGCCATGGCCGTCATCGTTTCGGAAGATGGGCAGTTGCCCAGCCTGGACGACCGTCTGTTTACCGATCTGTTTTTCCCACCCGGCGATAAAGTCGAAGACGAGTTTGGAAACGTTGGTGTTGTTGCAGACGACGATGAACACAGGCGGCGTGATGCCGCGGGCGCGGGCCTCGACGTTCTGCTCCCATAGGCGGTAATACTTCTCGTAATTGCCGTAGAGACTGAGCAGCGCACCTTGCAGTTCGACCGGGAGATTCGGTTCGCTAAGTACCTCATCGGCGTTGCGTCCTTTTTTGGGCAGGTCCTCGCGGATCCGGAGCCATAGGTCGCGGTAGGTGGGCTGCTCACCTGTCATCGAGTCGTCAGCCACCGGCACGCGGGGCACTTTGACGATGCCGGCCTCGATGGCGTCAATCAACGAAAAATCTGAGACCACCCACGGAAAGAGCGTGCCTTCGGGGTAGCCCGACCCGCGCAGAAAGAACGGTGTGGCCGAGAGATCGTAGATGGCCTTCACGCCGATCTTAGCCTTTACGGCCTCGAGCCCGGCAATCCAGACGTGAGCCTCTTCGTCCCGTCGTTTAGCTTCGATGCGGTCATCGCCGGTGAGCGCTTCATCCTCGCCGTCGGGTTTGCGACGGTAGCAATGATGGGCTTCGTCGTTGATGATGATGATGTGTTTCTTGGTGCTCAACTCGCGACAGACGCGGCGCACCATCTGGTCGGGCGTTTCGGTGAATGGACTTGGCTGTCCGTTGGCGAGAATCGACTTCGTGATCTTGCCGGCGGCGACCCTCTCGCGCAGTTGCAAGGCGTGGTAGTTGGTGATGATGATTTTGGCCTGCCCGAGATCGGTCCTGTCACTGGGCGGGACAATATCACGCTGGCGATAGTAGTTGTCCGGGTCGTTCGGCAACAGCACGCGCAACCGGTCGCGGATAGTGATGCCAGGCGTGACGATCAGGAACGTGTCGGAGAAGCGTGCATCCTGCGGGTTGGCGTGCTTGTTGAGCGTGTGCCAGGCGATGAGCATGGCCATAACGACGGTCTTGCCGGAACCGGTGGCCATCTTGAACGCCATACGCGGCAGACCGGGGTTCGACGTGTCGTTTGCCGCGCGTATCGCGTTCTCTATCCATGTATCGCCGTATTTCTTTGCCACCTCGGTAATGTAGATGGCGGTTTCAATACCTTCGTTCTGGCAGAAAAATAGCTTCTTCTCGCGGGTGGGATCGGTCCAGTAGGCAATCAAACGTGCGGTAGTCGGCGTCACACCACCGTAGCCGCCCTTGCGCCACATCGCGACGCGACGGCGGATATCGTTGACGAGCCTGTTTTCTTCGATGCGATCTTGTGTCCACTCCGTATCAAATTGAAGCTGTTGCGTCCCTTTCTTTTTCGGCTTGGCGATAGGGATGAAATACGAACTGGTACGACGGCCGTCAACCACCTCATCCGTGATTCCATCGTCGCTAAACCTGAAATGGCGGGTCGGCTCGTCGAAAGGCGAGTTAATGATTGGGTTCTCGATGACGACTTGACTCATTCTGGCCCCTCCACGGATTGCGCCAGCGCGTTCGCCGCTCCCATCCCCCACTTCCTTCCCCCAGCTGTTTCAGGCGTGTGGCGCTGTGACGAGGCAGACCATCTGTTCTCGTCGTCGCGCTCGTATTCTTGTCTTGTATGGTTGCCCCCTGCCCATGGGTGAGGGGTATCCTGGAAACGGTACGGTATGGCCCTTCGGCGATTCCCGCCCTACGGTGAGCACCCTGGTTGTGCGGTCGCACGGACCCGGGCGACCACGGAGGAGCCCGTCGGAGTGTAGCCACCCGGCCCGTCTGCGCGCTTATGTAACACTGCCGGTTATCGCCAGGCTCCCGCGAGCCCGGGTGGCCCGGCACCGCCGGACCTCGACTGTGTGTCCTGACCCCTCTAACGCAGTCTGCTCAACGGGAAGCCCAGGCTGCAATCCCCTGGCGCCGATCTCCCGTGGATCAGACATGGAGATCACGGATCCCCACAATGAGCCTGAGCGCCGTCCGCTCTTGGTCGTCGATCTGCACGCGCATGAAGAGGGGCACGCAACTGACGTCCGGGCCCGATGAGAGCAGGTAGCCTCGCGCAATCGCGATCGCCTTCATCGCCTGGTTGACCGCGTGCGGCCCGACGGCGTGGATCTCCATCGTGTCTGCCGTTTGCAGCGATTTCGTCAGTGCGCCCGCCAGCGCTTTCGGGTCCGTTTTCGCTGCCGCCCTGAGGGTCATGTCCTGGCCTCCATCGTTCTTAGGATGCAAACACCAGCAACACGAACAACACCGGAGCGATCGGCAGGCCCTCAGGCGCCCACGGTAGGTGCCATCCACGCTTCCGAGCCAGTACTTGCGCGCCGGCCACGAGCGCCAGCGCGATCACGGCTGCCCCAGCAACCGGCCACACCCACCGCAGCCCGAACCAGGCGCCGATCGCGGCCCACAGGAGCACGTCGGCCCCACCGACCTGCTCATCGGGCCCATGGGCCCGGCGGCTGATCGTCCCCATCCACCCCAGGACCGGGGCCAGCGCGACCACGGCGGCACCGACAACCATCCATATCATGGCCGCCGTCCAAGCGTGCGCCATGGTTCCGTACACGATAGCTCTGGTTGGGGGTGCGAGCTGCGCCTGTACGACGGTCAGATGGTAACGGGCGACGATCGCGACGACCGCGCCCACACCGGCCAAGATTACGGAAGCGCGCCACGTCCACCACCGGAGCCCGCCACGAACGATCAGCCAGATCGCCGCCATTGCGACCGCGCCGGCCAGCGCGACCAGGATGATGTGGTCGGCCAGCCCCGCGATCAGCGCGAGCGCGAGTAAGCCAAACGTGTCCGCATCGTACAGTTCCTGGGTCCGGAGGTCGGCGTCGGCTGCAAGGATCCAACCCCACAGCCACAACGGGAGAAGCCACGCGTGCCAGCCGCGTGCCCCATGCGTTACGATCAATGCGGTTACCGCGGCACCGATCAGCGCCGTGATCAGCATCGACCTGCGTGTCGCCTGGGTCCCAGCTCCGCGAGCGGCGATCCAGTCCGCGGCGGCGCCACCGAGCGCGCCGATCACCAGTGCTTCCGCCCACATCATGGTGGTTACGCTATGACACAGTCAGCGTGAAGTGAATCATTCCGTTCGGCAGCGAGTATGTCACGAACCACGTCTTGGCGTGCGCCCACCGGCCCCACGTCCACTTCAGCGTGATCGGCGAGTGTGTAGCCTGGACGATCACCGTGCCAGAAAAGTCCTGCCCCGCGGCGATCTTCCTTGTGGGAATACCGGCTACCGTTGCATCGTGTCCTACCCCATCGGTAGCGGTAACTTCAGCGTTGCCGAGATCAACGGTCAGCCCGTTGTGAATCGTGTAGCGAACCTCTATCCCTTTGGCCGTTGGGGCTGCTGTTGCCGTTACTAGGACTCCTTCGGGAGCGCCTGTGACAACCACTCCACTCACCGGTGCTGTTTGGTTGCCGACTGGGTCTGAAGCACCTGCCACCATTGGCCGTACCGGTACAGCTGTTGCTGGCGGTATCGTTGGTGCCATGGTCGGCTGCTGTCCCAACACGGTGGTTGTGTCGACCATCGGCGGGATGGCTGGCACTCCCGGCTGCGCTCCTAGGATTGACGGGACCGTTACGATCCCTTCCTGCACGAGAGTGTTGAATGCCGTCTGCTGCGCGGGCGATAGTCCCGCGACCCAATCAGCCAGGCCGGTTCCAGATGGACTCTTCTGCCACGCATTCCACCCTGCTCGCTGGGCGGCCGACAGCGTGCTGAGAAATGCAGTGAGCTGCGGGTTCGGTCCGATCGTTGGGCGCTGTGTTGTGACTGCAACCGTTGTAGGCTGAGGGGGCGTCGGAGTGCTCATCGTCACCGGCTCGGCGCCTGGGGCTCGCACGAGAATCCGTGTGGCTACAGCGCCATGTGCTCCAATGGTGACGTGCCACAACGTCCCAACGGCGCCGACATAGACGACCAACTGCGTGTCACCGCTCGTTGCTTTCGACTGCAGCACGACGTCGTTGCCCTGGATCAAAACCGTGAGCAGCCACGGCTTCGCCACCAGCACTGAGCTCACGAGTCCCGCGTCAAAATGGATCACTCGGAACTCACCGTTGGGGGACAGCGTCAGATCGTATGGGGTCGAGGTCACGGTATCCTGATTCACCGTGATCTGACTCCCACCAAGGCCATCCGCCCATGCCGGCGCTGAACTCGTTGCCATCAGCAACGAGAGTGCCACGATGAGGCCGGCGCTCACCGCTCCCGTCAGAATGGACTTCTCGTAAGTACGCATGCGCCCGCCTCCTAATGCGTTCCTGATCCCAGGACTGCGCCGTTCCGCGGCGTAATCAACCTGGGGGTCAGGATCATCACGATGTTGTCGTATGTGTGGTCCGTTGTTGTGTACTTGAACAGTGATCCGACCAACGGGAGGTCACCCAGGACGGGAATCTTCTGGATCGCTTTGGTCGTGCTATCGGAGATCAACCCGCCGATCAGGATGGGTTCCCCGTCGTGAACCGTGATGATCGAGCTCACAGAGCGTTGGGTGATGTCCGGGTACCCCTGCGGCGTGTACCCCGAGATGCTATTCGCCTGCACGTTGAGCGAGTTTGTGACCATCCCGTTGCCGTTGAGCCGTGGGGTCACTAACAACAGAATCCCAGCGTTGACCGTGGTCAGCGTTGTCGTCGATACGCCATTCGTGGTGGTCGTCACCGGGATGTACAGCGTTTCGCCGACGTTGATCGTCGCCTGGACCCCATTTTGCGTCGACACCTGCGGGTTTGCGAGGACTCTTCCTTCCCCTTGGGTTACGAGCGTGTTCAGTGTCGCTACGATCGGGTACACGCCTGACCCCTGCAACTGGTTCCCCGTCGCGATCTGACTCAGCGAGAATGGCTGCCACGACCACTGAATCCCGAGGTTGCTGGACGCCGATTTCGAGATGTCCAGGATCTCCGTCTGAATCATGATCTGGACGCTTGGGCTATCGAGCGTGCTCAGGATCGCGCTCACCTGCCGCTGTAGTCCGGAGTCGCCTGTTACGTACAGGGAGTTTGTCCGAAGATCCACGAGCACCGTGACGCCGTTCACCTGATTCAAGACTGCGCTTGCCATCGACTGAGGGTCGGCGTAGCGGATATCGTAGCGGTAGGTCCCGTTCGAGACCCGCGCTCCCACTACCGGGTCACCACTCGAGCTGCCGGTTTGCGGGGCTGGCGCGTTACTCCCGTGAGGGGTCACAATCTGTGGCCCGCCAGTTGGACGGTCGAGTCGGAGGATCGCATCCTGGACTTGGACTTGAAGATCGAATGAGGCCGCCACAGTGATGCTGTTCGTCCGGTCATCGCTCGCCACGGCCACGCCCTTCTGTGTAGCCTGCCCACCTGTCGCTTGGCTAGGACTACTCGGCGCGGTCGACGCCGGCGGTGCTGCTGAGGTTGGAGCTGTATATCCGCCGCCCGATGGAGCCCCAGTGCCGCCGTTCGTGGGCGTCGTTCCTGTCCCGGTCGTCGAGCCTGCCCCTGAGCTCCCGCCACCTTGTGGGGCTGTCGGCGGCTGCCCGATCACGGTCGCCTGTTGGGTATTCGTAGCGGGGGAAACGCCAAGAAGCGTTCGAATCTCTGATGCGACCTCACTCGCCAACGCGTACCGCAGATTGTAGGTACGCACAACCACATCGGATGAGCCGACCTGTGCGGGCGCGATCCGGATAGCGTCACCGGCCAACTGGCGCACGATGTACGTCGGGCCGACCCGGCTGACGTCAAGGCGATAGGTGCTTGCGAGCACCGCGAGCGCCTGATCAACCGTTTGGTTCGCGACGCGCAATGTCACCGTCCCGGTCATCGCGCCTTGAACGACCAGATTGATATGCGCGGTCCGCGCCAGGATCGAGAGCGCGTCGGTCAACGGCACGTCCACTAGGTCAACCGTCAATGTCGCGACACCCGTCGCTGCGGGGCGCGCGGGCGTGGGCGCCGCCAGCGCCATCGTTGCGCCCAGGGTGAGAACCGTCAGTAGGGCCAGAAGTGTCCGCATTAGTGGCTCCCCGTCTGTGTCGTTGCTGCTGGATGTGGTGTCTCGAACCTTAGTGTACGCGACCCGCTATCCATCCTAAGGGTAACCGTCGTAGCGGTAATGCCTGTCACCGTGCCCCAATCCGTCTTCTGCCCTACCGTGACAATCGCGTATGTCCCACCGGATACCAGCACCGCCTGTGGTGTACGTCCGAGAGCGACCCCGCGCAATTCGATGGTGGGAGCTGTTGGCGTCCCCTGCCCTCCTTGGCCAGAAAGCGCCGGTGGGGCCGACGCGGGGCCGATCCCTACGGCTCCCGGAAGTGGCGGAAGAGAGATGGACCCGATCTGTGGCCCTGGCATCGACGGTACTGCGGCACCCGTGCTGCCTGCGTGCGCGCCCGTTGCCACCCCAGGCGGTGGCGCGAACAGGTCACGCCGCCCCGTTGTGACTGGAGCCCCCACGCTTGGTCGAGTAGCTGGAACGGGGGCGGTAGTCGTGTGTGCTGCCCCTCCAGAAGTTTGCCCGGCCAACTGACCGAGTACTCCTTGAGGTCGCACAATGACTCCCACCATGGCTAAGGTTACGAGCCCAATTGCAGCCCGGCGCAACGTATTGTTCTTCATGGACGTGGACCTCCGGGTGCCTGTCGCGATGGAGGAGCAGGCGGAGGCGTGGGCCCCTGCTGCCCCGGCTGCGTTGGTTGTGTCGGAGCCGTTCCAACCCCCACTACCGGGGCTCCGGTCAATGGCAGCACCCCGGTAGCGACCACCGTAACGTCCGTCCCCGTCTGCGACTGAACTTCGAGGGTGCGCCAGCTCCACAACGGGATCATTTTATTGATCGTGATGAGTGTGTCGTTCATCGCCAGGTACGAGCCGGTCAGCCGCAAGGTCAGCGTCAGGGTACGCGTCCGGCCAGAGATCCCGGGAACGAATGACAGGAGTTGGACCGTATACCCATGAGTTTCAACGTCTTTCGCAAGCCCTGGCCAAACGCGGTCTAACCCCGAGTCGCTAATCGGCAACGGGACCTGCTCTACACGCGTGTCTCTGGTAATCCGCGCTTCCGCTTGGATCTGCTGGGCCTGCAACGCGCCAAGCTGTAGCCGGAGCTTCCCGATGTCCCGCTGAACCGGGCCGATCAACAACATATGGCCGCCGGCCCCCACCAGTACGGCTAGCAATAGCGGGACCCACCACAGGAGGCGCCGTTTCATGGTCGCGGGCCTCCCTTCGATGGCGATTGCGGGTGGGCAACGATATGGAAGCTATACCAGCCCTCCACGGCTTTCGTGACAACCGTGACCTGCACCGACGCGATCCCGGCGGTATTTCGCAGCACTTCTGCTGTTTTGGCGATACTTTCAAGTGACAGCCCGCGACCATCGACCCCGATCGTATCGCGGCTCATCGTGACGTCCGTAAACCAAATGTCTGTCGGGACCTGCGGCTCGACCTGCCGCAACATCGTAGGCTCGATGGTATCCATCCCGAGTTGTGCGGCGATTTCACTCGCTTGTTGGAACGGAGCCACCCGTGCGTCAGCCTCTGCAGCCCGAGCCTGTAACTGCGTGACCCGAGCCTGCGCGGCGCTCACAATGAGGCGCAACGTGTGCACCTCGTTCCGAACAGCCATCGCCTGAGCCACCGTCAGCATTGAGACGAGCGCTACGAGCGCCCACAGGACGATCGCGATGGGCCGCGTCGTGTCACGAACTATCAAGTTATGCCGCATTCGATCGCCTCCGCCGCCACAGCCGCGTCAGCCCCGGCATCCTATCGCTCCACCCTAGCCCTTTTTGGCTGCGTCGCTGGCGGTCCCACTGCGCTACCGATGCCGCCACGAGTGCTTCTGGTGGCAGATCGGCATCCAGTCCTGCCCCAACCATAAGTGGCCGGATAGTCCCAAGCGTGGAGAGCGCGTCTGCTAAGATCCCCGCTGCTCCGGCGCCGCCGACGACAAGCCCGCCCAACTCCACCCCTACTTTGCGGACGAGCGTAATCGTGTCTTCCACCTCCACGCGCGCGCTCGGCAGGTTGTGTTCCCAATCGAGATCGACAGTGCGGGCCAGGACCCATCGAGTCCGGCTCCCGACCACCACATCGAGCGTTCCTGCCCCCGTCCGGACAAACAACTCCACGGTGTCTCTCCCGGCCTCCCTCAACAGCGCGGTCCCCGCCGGCTCCACCACTGAGACGCGCCACCGATCCGCCGACCACGGCGCCACCCACTTGGCGACGGTGTCCGTCGGCGCGGCAACATACGCCGTGCCTTCACTGCCATGATGGTCGAGACTCACCGCGACCACGGCCGGGTCGATCCGCAATTGCTGGGCAGCCGCCAACGTCGCGGCGCGCCGTGCTCGGGCTCCCACTAATCCTTTGGCCAGCATGCCGATGCGGACGTCCCGCGTGGGGACGGCTAGCGCAATCATACGATCGCGCACATCGGCGACCCGGAGGGCCTCCGTTAGCGCCTCCGGATCCGGCCGCTCGAGGGTGCCGTGGACCATGCCACGCCTCGAGGGCGCGGCCCAGATGATCGGGGAAAGGCTCAAATCGATACCAACCATGTCTATGACCGTACCACAGTCCCATTTGCTCTTAGGAGACAACCTCCCATAGCGTAGGTTGTCTCCCCCTTCCTTAAGAGGATCTGCTACCGTATCTGCATGCGTACCGTCCGGCACCCATTCGCTTCACCCATTTCGCCGGGCTACGTGGGAGGTGTCGTATGTTCCAGCTGTTGAGTCGGCGCCTGCATGACCGGCGTCGTGGCTTTACACTGATCGAGCTCGTTGTCGCTATGGCGGTCGTTCTCATCCTAGGCTCCGTCGCCTACGCAACATACATCGGCCAGGTCGCCAACGCGAGAACGGCAGCTCTGGATGAACTGATGCAGCAGGTGTACACGGGGATGATCTCCTCCGAGTCCGCGTCAGCCACTGGCGCGTTCCCGACCGATTCAGCGAACGTCGCCGCGACAGCCAATACCGGCGCGACTAGTTGGGCCGGCCTTGTGACCGACCTTGCCACCGCGGGCGCCAGCAACTTGCCGCCCACCACGGCCGCGGCAAACATCATCACATCGAGTTGGACGTACGAGCCGATCAATACCACGACGCCAGCCACGTTCACAATTGTGGCCCAGGCCACCGGCGGCAATACCCATGTGCTCTGCATGGACCCGATCCACGGAACTGTCGATCTCGGAGCGGCCGGAACGCCGACGACCGTCGGCGTCACGTGCAAGTAACCTGACCGGGAGGAGGTTAGCGGGGGAGTAGCGCGAGTTCGCGTCACTCCCCCCTTCACGCTGATGAGCCCACACTCTTCTGCCAACGGCGATCTTGGACGATCCCTTCGTGACATCCTTATCGGCCGCGAGTACATTACCGTCGAACAATGGGATGAAGCGGAGCGACTAGACACCGAGGACCCACTGCAGGCGCTGATCGCTCGAGGATGGCTCCACCCCACCCATCTGGCCCGGGCGCGCGCCGCGCGTGTCGGACTCGAGTTCCGTGAACTGACGGCAGCTCCGGACCCCCGCCTCGGCGATGCCCTCCCGGCGGACCTACGGCGGAGCGGCCGCTGTGCCGTGCTTGAAGTGACCCCTCAATCAGTGGTTGTGGCCGTGGCCGACCCTACGCTTCAGCTTCGGGACGAGATTGCCACGGCTATCCGGCCGCGGCGCGCCGAGATCGTGGTTGTTACCCAGGATCGGCTTCCTCCTCCGGCCGATGCCCTTGACGACGAGATCGCGACTCTGACGGTGACGAACCTCCAGCAGGACCTGAGCGAACTCACTGCGGCCCCACACATCGTCCGTCTGCTCAGCGACATCATCGACGGCGGGATCGCCATGGGCGCCAGCGATATTCACATCGCCGATTTCGGTGAGGGCATCGGTGAAGCGCGCTACCGAGTTGACGGTAAGGGCACGCCCGGCGTACGGTTCCAACGCCGCCACTTGGCCGGGCTCATCAGTCGCATCAAGCTCCTTGCCCGCCGTGACATCGCGCACCACCAGACTCCACAGTCCGGCGACATGCGCTGGCCGAGCCCCGAGAACCCGAAATATGACCTTAGGATCGAGGTCGGTCCTGACGACCGCGGCGAGGACGCCGTCGTCAGGATTTTCGGCCACATCGCGCACCAAGAACTTGATGACCTGGGTTTTACGTCTGCTATCCATGATCAACTCGACCAATTGTGCACGCTTCCTCACGGCCTCGTTCTGGTCACCGGCCCCACGGGGTGTGGCAAATCTACTACCCTCGCTGTGCTTCTACGTCGTATCCATCAACGGTTCCCCGATAAGTTCATCTACACTGTGGAAAACCCAGTGGAACAGAAGATCCCTGGGATCATTCAAACGTCTGTGGACGACCGCGTCTTGGAAGCCCATCGTTCACGAACGTTTGCGCTCATGCTGCGCAGCTTCCTCCGGCGGAACCCGGACGTGATCATGGTCGGTGAGATTCGCGACAAAGAAACCGCGACCGTCGCCGTCGATGCCGCGCTCACCGGGCACCTGGTGTTGAGTACGCTCCACACCAATACGGCTCCGGGCGCGGTCCCTCGGCTTATGCACATGGGCGTTGAGGCCCACCTACTAGCGGACACCCTCCAAGCCGTGCTTGGCCAGCGGCTCCTCCGGCGGATCTGTGCCCCTTCCAACGCCGGGGCGGGCGCTGGGTGTGCGCGGCCTGTCGCGTACGAAGGGGCCGAGCTCGAGTTAGCGAACCGGCTAGGGCTCGCAAATACGGAAATGCGCGGAGACGGCTGCGAGCGCTGCTACGGTGGATATCGGGGTCGACTGGCTATCGGTGAGTTGATGGTGATGACGCCGAAGGCGCGGGGGCGCCTTACTGATCAGACGACCGAACAAGACCTCCGCCTCTGGACTCAGACCCCAACGCTTCTCTCTGATGGCGTACTGCATGTCCGAGCCGGCGAGACCACGCTCAGCGAGGTTATGCGGGCTACGTGGACACCGGAAGAGACCAGCGAAGACGTGCCAGAAGAGGTGGACACGGCCATTCCAGAGGTTGATGATCAGCTTCCAGAGGTAATCCCCCCGGTTTCATAGACACTCGGACCCTTGCAAGCGAAAAACCTCGTTGTCCTAGGACAATGAGGTTTTTCGCTTGCCTATCGAAGAGACACTCCCCCTACTTTATTGCGATGGAGACCTCGACGGTCAAGGCGTTTCCGTTAGCGTCTCTCAGCCCCCACGTGACATTCACTTTCCCGCCGTCCGGGACGAGTGCGATGATGCCGGTTTCCATACTGCCGGCCGCGATCTCGCTCGGAGTACCGATATCCATCTGCCGGACCGTCACGGGGCCGCGCGCACCGGCGACCTGGATCTCATGCGGGTCTGCCTGCACGCCCGTTTTGGTAGTATTCTGGAGCACGTAACTCAAGTACAGCACGCCCTTGGTGTTCGTCTGGATCACGTGGACCACGATACCCGAAGGAGCGTTAACAGTTACACCAGGCTCCGCTTGCGGCCGAGGCGCCGACGGGACCACTGGTGTTACTGGTACAACGCTGTGGATCGGGCCTGCCATCGCCGGTGCAGGAGCTGCCATTACCGGCCCAGGTTCTCCACCTTGTGCTTGCAGCAATGTCCCAGCAAGCGCGTCCCGATTTGCCAATACATCCACCAACGTCTGCTGCTGGGCCGTATTCAGAGACTGGACCAACACACTCAAGGTCGACAACGAAGGCGCTTGTAGATACGTGATCAAGGCTTGCCGCTGGGAGTCTGACAGTCCCGACACAAATGTCTCGATATTCGCGCCACTGGCTGACGTGGTTGGAGCCGTCGCAGCCGCCTGTGTCGCCGAAACGTTCTCGCTAAGCGTGATCAAACGAACGCCGTCTGCGGTTCCAACAGCCAAGGCCAGTTTTGCGTTCACACCGTTTCCAATCCCGATCGAGAGCATCGTTTGCCCTTCGTGCAGCGGGATAAGGAGGATCTCTCCCTCGCGCAAAATGGCGTCAACGATCTCTGGAGGGGTTGTCGCCACCGTTGTGGGCGTTCGACCGTCAATCCGGACTACAACTGGTTGTCCTACGGCCAACGCGACCGGTACCGGCGTTTGTGTCGCCTCCGAGAGTAAGACCAGCCTAGTCTGGTTCGGCTGCGCCATCGCTCCGGTCCCCTGGACGGCGATGGGGCCCCCAGCGATGACTAGAATAACCAAGGTTGTCCAGACTCTCTTCATGCCCTCACCTACCGTCTGTGTCATCATGCCGATCCCTTACGGGCACTCCAGTACTGTGGCGCCCGTAGACACGCCATTAAACACTGCCGTGCCGCCGGTCCACGACCCCGACTGCGTGAGCACACTGTTAGCGAGGACCCCCACGTAATTCACCGCACCGCTACTCGAGTTGACCCAGCCACCATTCATGAATGTCACGTACGTCATATTACCGGGCCACGTATTGCCGACGTACGGGCCGAGGTTCGTGGGCATATTGCCTGTCCCGCGCGGTCCGTTCGGATAGCAGCCATTGACCGCGTAGTACGAGGAAAGCGCTTGGACCAACACGTTCTGTTCCGCGATATCCGCTTTGATCTGTGCCTGCGCTTGGACGGTGTTGTACACCGGAATCGCGATCGCTGCGAGAATTACCACGATCGCGAGCGTCACGATCAGCTCGACCAGGGTGAATGCCTGCCGACGTCTCATGGAACCATCCACTTTAGGGGCAGCCCGTCCACGGGCCATCACTATTCTGCTTCGTGATCTGCGCCAGTCCATTCGGCGTGCGGCAGTACACCGCGCCAGACCCGCCGCTGGCCCAGAACTCGATCTGGAACGTGTTCCCGGCCGTATCGTACACGAGGAAACCGCCTGATCCCGTGAATGTCGTCGGAGCGGTGGCGCTGTACTCGGCCAGCGTCCCAAGATCGCCCATAATTGTTGCCCACGACGCCGATGTCCGCCCCGTCGGATACAATCCACCGTTGAGCGCGGCATAGTGCCCGAGGTTTTGTGCTACCCCGTCGGCTATCGAGACGCCAGCCTTATCGCGGCTCTGCGCCTCGATCCCCGCGTACGACGCGTAAGCAATCGCACCAAGGATGAGCACGACCCCCATCGCGATGATCGTTTCCACGAGCGTAAACGCTCTCTGCCGTCGCATCGGGATCCTCCACTTCTTCCTTTAGTACCACACAGTACCGGCTCCGGTAACGTACACCGTTGCCGTCATGCCGTGCGTGGTCGTCAAGGTAACCGACCCCGCCACGGTCGTGTGATATGCTTCGTACGTCCCCGTGCTGGTATCTCCAGGATTCACTTGAGCGGTGTTCCCCGTCCATGTCGTGCTTTGGACCGTGACCCCCGCCGGGAGCTGTAGACTGGCCCCCGCCGGCGTCACGTTGACCCATCCTCCTCCGTTCGTCTGAATCTGTTCCGCCACGGTCGCGCTCCCCGCGGCGAAGACGATCTGCGCCTGGATTCCGCCTGATGCCGCTGCGTCTGGAGCATCCGCGCGCACGATAGCGTCCCGGAGAATCGCCGCCGTTTGCATCTCGCCCTGCCGGAGCGTCCCCGCTTCTTGCGACCGGACAAAACCTGATATCCCGATCGCGGCGATAATCGCCAAGATCGCGACCACAATGAGTAACTCAGCGAGGACGAACCCTCTACGGCTCTGTAGGCGTCGACACATTGGGGTCGTCCCAGAGAAGCTCGCCGGCCGGGATTGCGACCTGCACCGCGGTCGGATAGTTGCACGTTGACGGTTGGTAGTACGCTGGGCAGTCCGTGTACGTCATCACCACGTAGCCAGGAGTCGCTGACGGCGTGTATTCGGTCATTTCCCCGAGCACCTGGCCCTGCGGTCCCCATACCCACGCGAACGCGTACGCGCCAATCGGGTACATCATGATGGTCTGCGAACCGTTGTCGTTCCACGTTGGGCACGGAGATCCAACGCCTTCGATGCCCGCTTGCACTTCCCACGTATACGTCTGCCCGCCGGGGCCCGCCACGGCATCCCAAAGCCGGATCCAATTCCCCGATGCTGGCGGAGAGCTCCTTTGAATCGTGTTGATAATGGGTTGTCCGGCCGAGGGTGTGAATGGGAAGTAGTGATAGAACATGTCCCCGATGTTGTACGCAACGGAGCTCGCGCTACACGGTGACCCCACCCCGGTCACCCATGTTTGCGCATAACTCTTCGTCACCGTGAATAAGTTGTTCGTAAACGCGTTCTGGGATGTCGCCTGCACCGTCGCCAGCCCAGCATTGATCCCGGTCTCGGCAATGGATTGGGCCGTCAATTGATCCCGCGCCACTGTACCCGCCTGCTGACCTTCGATCGCCAACGTCGTCAAGGAGGCCGTCAGAACACCAAGGATCACGACGACGATCAAAGCGCCGAGGAGTGCCTGCCCACGTTGAGCCTTATGGAGGAGTCGTAGTCGTTCCACTCGCCACCACCGTCCCGTCGGCCGTGTAACTAACGACGACCTTCACATATGTGAGCGCGTACATTGTGCTTGTCGTGATGCCGTTGCTGCATGGGCTACCCCCGTAACAGTCCGGCGTCCACGGTCCGCCGATCATGGCCGGCTGGATATTCGTCGACGTCGTTACCGTAACCGTGAATGGCCCCGTTGTCCCACTCGTCGGGACTCCGCGGCCGCTCCGAGCCTGCTCGAGTTCCTGCTGTAGCACCCGGCGCGCCTGTGCAGCCACCATAGCGCGCTGGCCTGCTTGGCCCGCCTCCGCCAGCGCGATCACCACGAGCCCGCCAATTACGGCCACGATTACGGCCGCCATCAGCGCTTCGATTAGCGTGGAACCACGCCGCCGTTTCATGCCATCCCTTTTGCCTGCATAAGGCGATCGAACGTGTCGCGCCGGATCGCGGCTTCCCGGGCCGCCGCTTCGGTGAGTTTCCCGGCCTCAACCAGTTCGACCAGCGCCCGCTCCATTGTCTGACAGCCCGCGCGATGACTTTGCTCCATCAACGTGTACAACGTCCCTGCGGATGGTGTTCGGATCATCGCCCGCGCCGGGTACAGTTCAGCCATCGGCCCCAAGAGCACTTCGACCGCAGCAATCCGCCCACTGAGATCGAGGGCTTCTCCTTCTTCCGCCGGTCGGTTGGTCCGCACCAGCTGCTGCGCGTACACGGCCATAAGGACATCGCTCAACTGGATCCGAATCTGCGCTTGCTGCGTCGCAGGGAACACGTCGATGATGCGGTCTGGAACGAGGGATGCGTCCACTGTATGGAGTGTCGTTAGTACCAGGTGGCCTGTTTCAGCCGCGCGTAGCGCTTGTCGGATCGTCTCCAAGTCTCGCATCTCACCGACCAGGATCACGTCGGGATCCTCACGCAGCGCGCTCACGATGCCTTGCTCGAATGATTCAGTGTCCCAGCCGACTTCACGCTGGCTGATCAATCCACCACCGTGCTCGTGGGTGTACTCGATCGGGTCTTCCAGCGTGATGACGTGCCTGGGACGGTCGTTCAAGATAGCTCTTAGAATGGCCGCCTGAGTGGTCGTCTTTCCGTGCCCGGTCGCCCCGGTAAAGATCCACAGCCCCTTTTGCCGGCGCACTAGCGACGTTGTGATCGCTGGTAGCCCGAGCGTGTCCAGCGCCGGGATCGTCTGCGGGATCAGCCGTATCGCGACCGCAGGCTGGCCGCGGTCGAACAACGCGTTGACGCGAAGCCGCCCAACCCCTCCCGGCTCGAGCCCAACGTCGAGTTCGTGTCGCTGTAGCATGAAGTCCGACCAACTCACCTTGCCGCCTACGAGCAATCCCATCATCTCGGAGATCGCTTGCCCCGTCAGCACTGCGGCGCCCTCGATCGGGGTGAGCGCGCCCGTTACCCGCAAATTAGGTGGCGCTCCTGGCTTGAGGTGCAGATCACTTGCGCCCACCGTTCGCCCGTAACGGAGCCATGCCACAATTCGCGAGTCGGCAAGATCTGGGCCGGTCCACTCCTCAGACTCAAGATCTGTTCCCCATGGCGTTGTCGATCGTGCCATCGCCCCCACCTTTACTTTGATTGACGATTAGACCTTAGTGAAGCTGATTGATTACGCCGTACATGTTGAACATCGGCGTGTAGAGACTTAACACCATGAACCCTACTAGGGCGCCGACGATCACTACCGCTATCGGTTGCAACAGGTTCGGCAACTGCTCCAGAATCGTCTCCGCTTCTCTTGAGTACCAGGTAGCGGCTTCGCTCAACATTTCTCGGATGGTGCCATAGCGCTCTCCCACCCCGACCGATGTACGGAGAATCGGAGGGAAGACTCCCGCTTCATCCAAGGCCTCACGTAGATGACCTTGCTCGCTCATCCGGCGCACCAGCAGATCCGAGACATCTCGGATCACCGCGGTCCCTGAAGCGTCGCACGCCAACTGGAGCGCATGAAGAATCTCGGTCCCTTGTGCATACAGCATGGTCATGGCCTGCGCCCACCGGCTCCACGCCAGTGCGCGCTCGACCCGCCGCCACCCCCACAGATTCCACCGGATGTAGTCCAGCCGATCTCGAACGTCCTGGCGCGCCAAGAGACGCCGCGCCCCCCACCCCGCGCCGATCACAAACCCAATCACCAAGAACCACCAGTGAGCGAGTGCGAGACCGAACCCTACGACGATCCGGGTCACGAGCGGCAACGGTACTCCTGATTGCGCGTAGAACGTCACGAACCGCGGCATGATTGTCGCGGACAGCACCGACACGATAATGAGCGCCAAGGAGATGATCACGATCGGATACGATAGCGCGCCGATCAACCGGCTCTGGGTGCGCACGCCCTGCTCAAGGAAGAGCGCGGCGTCCTCCAACGCGTTGTCCAACGCTCCTGCCGCTTCACCGGCGGCAATACGGCTGGTCACCACGCTCGGGAATACTTCGGGGTAACGGCCTAGCGCGCGGCTCATTGGGAGCGAATCTCGCAGGATCGAGTCTCGCACGCCTGCCAATACGGTTCGGACATGCGGGAGATCTTCTTCGTCGACCAACGACGGCAGAATTTCCGCCAACGGAGCGCCACCGCGAGCGACGACTGTCGCGAGCCGGCGGAGCACTTGGGCCGCTTGCGCGCGATTGACGCGCCGGTGAATCCGGAACGACATCCCAGCGGTGACGTCCAGCGGCGTCGTCCCACGTTCACGGAGCTGGGCCAACGCCTCTCTGGTCGAGACGGCTTCCATTACACCACTGACGGTCTCCCCAGTGCGGGTGAGGGCAACATAGGTAATTTTCGGCATGGCTCTACCATATCGCGGATACACCCAAGTGTTGGAGGGAACCTAGGGAAGGACGAGTCGGAGGAGGAGTGCTTGCAGGACGCCGGCACGGGTCCGCAGGTTGGGATCGCTGGTCGGATCGATCCCGACGACCACCGCGCTGAACTTGTGGCCCGAGACCGTCCCGATCATTACGTAGGCCTCCGCCTGACCGGTTTTCTCGTTCCCGGTCCGGAGATAGTACTTGGCCTCTCGGTCAGCTGCGAGCTGCTGTATCCCCAGCAAGCGAAGTTGGGAGGGATCCCCGACCATCGGGGTCACGCGGTCCATGAGTAGCTGGCCTTGTCCTTGTCCCGTCAACACCGAGACGGCCGCAACGGGCCGTCCCCAAGCGGCTTTTGGACCCGCCATAACCAAGAGCCCTGATGGGGAGACTACAACACTCCAGTCCGGTGGCATACTGACGCCCACTCCATCAGCCGTGTAGTAGACCGGCCACGCTGGAGCAGCGCTCACTATACTCCCGGCCAAGATGATCAACACAGTCACACAAAGACCGAACCGGTAGCGGGTCATCGGCGTCTCACCCAAGTTCCGGCTGTTGGCAGCGGTAAGAATGGCTGTGTGGCGGCCACCTGTTGATCTCCTTGCTGTTGCTGCACCAGCGAGACGAACGGGATGCCATAACCCTCTGGAACGGTCACAATCGTGGGATAGCAACCTGGGAATGGCCATTTCCACTCCCACCTAATCATGAGAAACGTCGCATAGCCGTAGTCCTCGTAGTAGTTGAGGGTATTCACCTGCCCAAGCCCTACCTTCAAGGCTTCGTAGGCAGGATTCCCTGGCGTCCTCATCCCAGCGATCATCTGTTGCAACTTCGGATCACTCTGGGACTGTGAGGCGGACTGCAGCCCTTGAGTAATCTGCTGGCTGAGTTTGTCGAGGAACTGGGTCGTGTAGGCGCCTGAGCTCGTGAGCCCGGGCGGCGGGTACCCTACCGGACTCGTGATGAGCGTCATGATCGCTCCGTCCCCCGGCAGGCAGCTGTTCCAGAAGTACGGAGTGAACGGGTAGACCTGCGTGTCCTGCCCACCAGCCCCGTACCAGTGGCGGTTCACGCTCACGTGGCCTCCATCAGCGTCGATAAAGCTCAACACCGCCGCTGTCGTCCCCGCGGGGAATTGCGCCCACGCAGTCGCAGCCATTGCGGCAACGACGAGCACGGCCACACCGAGAGCTGCTACTCGCATCCCGCTAACCCGCATGCGCCACCTCAATCTCACCAATGGGCGGGATGAATGCTCCGTCGGCGCGGGCGCACCGGACAGCATGGTCGAGGAGTGCCTTGACCGGGAATGACTTCCGATGGCGTCGTCGCAGGAACGCGGCGTACGCCCGATACGGCAGCCACCAAAGTGTCCACCAGCGACCGTCCTGGGTGAACACCGCGACCACTGCTTCCCCGGCTCCGAGACGCTCGAATCGCGCCAATTCCTTGTCCTGGCGCGGCCGCAGCGCGAACGACGTGCCGCGAGTCGCTTTGACCTCGATCGCGTATCCACGGGCGACCGCGATGTAGTCGAACGGGCGCGGTCGTGTGAATCGAGCTTTGCCGTTGGCGAAGTGCCCGTGAGGTGGATCCTCGAATTTCTGGTGCCACAGGCCGCAGACGTCCAGTCCGCGCACCAGCTTCGGGCTCAATTTCTTCTCGATCGACTTGCTCACGGGATCGTCTGGGAGACGAGGTACGTATTGGCATTGGTGCCTACCGTAACCACCGGCCATGAGATCAGAACCTTCCCTTGTGCAGGGCCGACCCGGATCACGCCTGACTCGGCCCCTCCCGGCGGAATCCGGCCTTCCAATCCACTTGTGTCCTGCCGGGTAAGCGACACAGAGACGTCACTCCCCGCTGATGTTGTCACTTTTAGTCGCGCTAGATCGAGCACTACAGTGACCTGGCCGGTGTTTTGGAGCGTGTAGGAGACGAGCGTTCCGCCTCCGCTCTGTTCTGTCTGGACCTGCCACGACAACCAAGCCGGGAGCGGCGCCGGGGTGGCCAGGCTCCCATGTGACCTTGAGCCAGCCGATGGCGCGGCTTGGGGCTGCACCATGGATGCCCTAATCGGTGCCCATTGGGTACGTTGTGGAGGCGTCAGGGTCGCCTCGAATGCGGCAAATGCGTCTGATGTCGGGGTGGCAATCAGCGCCGTCTGAGCCTGCCCCGGTTCGGTGGAGGGTGAATCTCTTTCGTGTTTGCCTGTTATCACCACCTCTCGCATTGTTGTTGTTCTTCTCTCCCGCGGCCGCCGGCGTCATCGCCCGACGGCCGTATCTGATCGTCTTCCCCT
>DATGJN010000027.1 GCA_035295165.1 bacterium | reverse complement strand
TACCGAGGTGTCCGCCTCCAACGCCAAGCACTCGCGCGTCCGATCATCGACAATCGTCAGCACCCGAAAACTGCGCCCGGCGCCCAGAGCATCCGTCAGGAAGTCCATTGACCACCGCTCGTTCGCGCGCGTCGGGCGCGTCAGGGGCGCCCGTAGGCTGGCGGCGCGTTTCCGGCGCCGCCGGCGAACCGCCAGGCCTTCCTCTCGGTACAGCCGGTACACGCGCTTGTGGTTAATCACCAGGCCCTCCCGGCGAAGCAACACATGGAGTCGCCGGTACCCGAACCGCGGCCACTGCCCAGCGAGGCCCTGGAGCCGACGCCGAGTCGGCGCATCATCGGCTCGCTGGCGCTGCCGCCGACAGGTCGACCGCCATACCTCGATCAGCCGACACGCCCGTCGCTCGCTGAGCCCGTAGTGCCCCACCATGAAGTGGGCGGCCTCGCGTCGCGCGGCGGGCGTTAGAGCTTTTTTAGGATCACCCCGCGCAGCGCCTGATTATCGAGCGTCAGCTCGGCGACGGCGTGCCGGAGGCGTCGATTCTCGTCCTCCAGCTGTTTGAGCCGGCGGGCTTCGCTGACCCCTACCCCGCCATACTTGGCGCGCCACCGATAGTAGGTCTGCTCACTGAGGCCGTGCCGTCGACACAACTCCCGCACGGCGGTCCCGGCGTCGGCCTCCTTCAGGATCTGAACCATCTGCTCCGTCGTGAACCGGCTGCTTCGCATCTCCCCCTCCTTGGGCTAGGACTTCGTGCCTCGGAGGGTACTCTCATTTTGAATGGACCACTTTCAGGGGGGCAGGTCACAGCGCCTCGCCCCTAACCCCAGGTCTCAGGGCAACGTCGCGTGGCTCCGCGTAGGATAGGAAGAGGCCGCGCCCTGAATCGACGCGGCCCCGTCTTCCTATCCCGGCTACGGAATACGACCGTTTACCCTTCGGTGCTCCGTACGATGCGCCGCTTGCCTTGCGCATCACCCTGCCACCTTACGAGCCAGGTTGTTTACCGCTGCAGATTGTGGGTTTCGAAGGCCGTCTCCTGTGGTGGCGTGGTGAAACTTCCTTTGATGCCCTGCCGCATTCGGGGCATTAGGATATTGTCGCGGAACTGCTCCCAACTCTCTTTGGAGTCGTGGATCGCCACGATCGTCCAACCACCAGCCGACGCGCCAGCCGCGTGAAAGATCTGGCCTTTCGGGAGGCTGGTCCGCGAGGGATGCACCGCAGCGAGTGCCGCCTCATACTGTTCCTTCGTACCGCCCGGAAAGTAGTGTACGATCCCGTATGCCATTCTCGCACCTCCCTCAGGCTGTTGTTGCACCCTGCGCTTCCAGGCCGTCTACCCCGGCGAACGGAGACAACTCATGCGTGTACGATCTGCCGCAGTAATACCTTATCTGACTGCGTGAGGTCGAGCGGTTCGGCGTACGGCTGCCGGTACGATCTCAATGCGCCCGTCGGCCAGTAGACCTCGATCAAGTGTCCATCCGGGTCTTCGAAATAGAACGCGAACGACACACCGTGGTTGAACGCAAACTTTATCGGTATCTGCTTCTCCACCACTCGCGCGTGGAGCGATCGCAACTCCGCTAGCGAGGCGACCTTGAAGGCAGTATGCGCAAAAATGGGATTCGCAAACAGGGCGATTTCGTGCGACTCTTCGTCAGAACGGCTACAGAGAAAAGCGCTGGCTCCTAGCGCATGGTCGGCCCCGCTTCCGCCCACGATTTGCATGTCTAGAATGTCGCGGTAGAACTCGGCCAAGGCTGCGGGGTTTTTCGAATGCAATCCGACGTGGTGTATCCCGGTATTTCGACAACTTGCGGGCTTCTGCATCGAAGCCACCTCTTGATGGATCTCAGTTAGCGATCAGAACCTTTCCATCGCACGTCCCGAACTCCTTCCGTTCAATCCACGAGGACTCCCCTTGAAACAAATGAGGGCCGCGCCCTGAATCGACGCCGGTCCCGCTTCTCCACTGTTCGGCAGGAGCCGCATACCGAACAGTGGGAACACGTCGGTATGGGGGACGGATGTTGAGATGACGAAGCGATCTAAGATGAAGGGGGGAATCTGGAATGAGGATTCTGTTTGTTGCCGGGTTTGGCCCGATTGTCCGCGATGCAGAAACAAGCCGACGCCTATATGTGGATCTGTTCCGAATACCGTTTAAGGAGGAGGCTGACGGCTACCTTCACACTGAGGCGCTCGGCGGCGTGAAGAGTTTTGCCCTGTGGCCGTTGTCGCAGGCGGCACAGTCGTGTTTCGGAAGCGACGTGTGGCCGAGCGAAGTTCCCGTCCCTCAAGGATGGATCGAGTTTGACGTTGAGGATATCACAGAGGCCACGACTGAACTCTCGTCGAGAGGTTATCGGCTACTCGTTGCGGAGAGAAAGGAGCCGTGGGGTCAAATCGTGACTCGTCTTCTTGGACCGGAAGGATTGCTAGTCGGCGTGACACACACCCCTTCGATGCGAAACTAGCGGCCACACAATAGACACCGGGGCCACGCCCTGAATCGACGCGGCCCCACTTCGCTCTCAGTCCCGAAACGCCCGATCCGCCGGAGAATGTTGATCGTGCGCCCGTCGCAGGTCGGCGGTCACGAGATGACTGTATCGCTGGAGCATCCGACGATCTTTGTGGCCGAGCATCCGGCGCAGGTGTTCTTCCGAACAGCCACTCCGCAACATCTCCGTCGTGAAACTATGGCGCAAGTCATGCCATGAGCCCCGTGCGGTGTGGAGCCCGACTCTTGCTCTGAGGCGCTCGATGATCCGGCAGAAGTTTCGACGGGAGAGAGCCAATCCGTGCCGATCAACAAAAAGGACATCACCAGGAAGTCGTGACCGTGCGTCGAGATACTTGCGGAGCGTCCGCGTGACGGTCACGCTAAACGGAACGTGTCGAATAGGCGTCGGATGACCGGGCCGCGCTTTCCCTTGGACCCGCAACGTCCGCTCCTTCCAGTCCACGTCGCTCGCGAGTAAGCGCCGCATCTCGATGCTGCGCAGACCGCAATCGAACGCGACTTCCAACATCGCGCGATTCCGCAGGCCGGTGAACGTGTCGGCGCGACAGGCCCGACGGAGCGCATCCACCTGTGACACCTGGAGCACATAGGGCACCTCTTCGGGCAAGCGCGGCGTCACGATCTCGCGGGCAGGATTCTCGGCGATCATCCCCTTGCGCTGCATCCGTCCATAGAGCACCTTGATGGCCTTCACTCGTGAGAAGCGCGTATAGGGGTTCTCGAAGGTACGGAACACCCCGGCGAGGTAGGCGTGCAGGTCCTCCGCCGCAAGTGACGCGGCGTCCCTCTCTCCGAGCCACTCAACGAATGGACGGAGCCAATCGCGATAGTTCCGCAACGTCAACGCGGCTTTGCCCTCTTCGATTTGTTGCGCGAGGAGAAACCGTTCCAACAGCACATTCTTGCTGGTTTGTTCGGTAGTCTTGGTGAGGCGGGAACGCTTGGTGGGCGGTGCATGTCTTGAACCTGCGGCCTCATCCGTGTGAATTCGCTGGGCCCGTTCTTGCCCCGTTCCGCCCTATGCCATCGTGTGTCGCGACGTCAGGATTTACAAGGGTTTCTGTGTCGGCCTGTCTCCCGGGCTCTCGCCCTCTCTCGCGGTGTCCGTTTGCAATCCGTTTGCAATCCGTTTGCAGAATGTGGGTGGATGCTCGGGCGTAGAGATGGCTGGCCACACGGTCCCAGAGGACCTGAACACGCGGCTTGCAGAGCGCCCGAGATGCCTCCTTTCGCGCGCCCGCGAAGATACACCAGCCCGATCCCAAGAAACGCTTCCGACTCCTGCTCCTCGGAAACGCCGTCGAGAAAGCGTGTGCGCAACCACACCGGGAGACGTTTGCCACACCGAGGTAGAAATATGCCCCCGCCGCGAGCTCGGTCAGCTTCAGTCCAATACTGCAGCAGGGTGGTCAATTGGGAGCTGTCGATCCGAGCGTGACGGTGTGACGATATTTCGGGCATCAGGCTGGCTACGGCCCGTGGATTCCTGGCACGACGATGCCGGTCGGGACGGAGACGGCGCTGGGTCGCGACCAGCGGGCATTCTGCCTGCCAGGCGTGCCGCAGCGCCGAACCAGTGTAGTCCCGTACGAAGATGGATACTTTTCACAGACGTCTTGCTTTCTTTGCAGCAGTTGGTTGGGCACGGCGCCCGACGCGTCACGCCCGTTCCTCGCGTGTTCTCAGCCACCGGACTGCACGGCGTGCATCCGACAGCGCGCCGTCCAAGTGCAGAGTTTGACCGCAGCGCCGAACCCCTCCGGGAACACGAACTCGTCAATCCACCCGACCTGGACCCGTGGGACGGACTGCATCTGTCTCGAGTTCTTGTCGGGCCGCGGCGAGCCCCGCCGCGGTGTCGACCGGGTGTCCAAGATCACCAATGGACCGGCCGAGCGCCTCCAAGCCAGCGAGCAGCCATGATGGTTTCGTGTAACCGAGGTGGCCGATACGGACGACCTCACGCGCTTGGGGGCCAACGCCGCCGCCCAGCACCACGTCGTACGCGTCGCGGGCCCGTGCCGCGACCATCCGTCCCTGCACGCCGTGCGGCATCAGGACGGGCGTGACCGTATCCACAGCGTAGGCGTCCTCGGCGAGCGTCCTGAGGCCCATGCCCCGCACTGCCGCGCGGGCCGCCCGCGCGAGTCGTCGGTGCCGCTCGAACACCGACGGTAATCCCTCGCGGAGAATCAGGCGGACCGCGGCATGAGCGGCGAATACGATACTCACGTTGGTCGTAAACGGTGTGCCCGGCAGGGCGCCCTGGATCTGTGACCGGCCCTTCCGGAGGTCGAAGTAGAACTTCGGCAAGGTGGACCGCTCGGCCGCCTCCCATGCCCGGTCGCTCACACTCACGAACGCCAGGCCCGGTGGGCTCATGAGCGCCTTCTGTGAGGCTGTTACGGCGACGTCTACACCCCAGCCATCGGTCTCAATCGGCACCGCGCCGATCGAGCTGACTCCGTCCACCATCAGCAGCGCCGGATGGTCGCCGAGCGCCTCGCGGACGCCGCGGACATCGTTCAGCACGCCGGTACTGGTTTCGCTCTGCGTGATGAGCACTGCGCGGTACTCTTGTCCAACATCCGCCCGGAGCCGGCCGGCCACGGCGGCGAGCGGCGTCGGCTCTCCCCATTCCGCTTTGACCCGGTCGACCCGAACGCCGTATTGCTCGGCGATCGCGGCCCAACGCTCGGCGTAGCTGCCATTATTGACTGACAGCACGCGATCGCCCTGACACAGGAAGTTCACGATCGATGCTTCGAGCCCGCCGGTGCCGGTTGAGTTCAGGGGCATGATGTCGTTCGAGGTCTGGAAAATCGTCCGGAGGCCGTCGAGCAGCTCCCGAACCATCCCGCCGAACACCGGACCGCGGTGATTGATCATCTGACGGTTCATCGCGCGCCGCACTTCAGGTGGCAGCGGCGTGGGGCCAGGAATCAGCAGCGTCGTCCGCGCCATTGCTCCTCTCCTCTCGTCTTATCGCATCCGTGCCGCCGCAGTGCGGCGCCGCGCAAATATTTTTCCTTCGGCCTGCCGGCGGGTCTGCGCCTAACTGGTCAGGTGCGCGTCCAGGCACATATCGAGGTCGTGGCGACGAAACCGCAGTTGGCCCCAATTTTGACGGCGAAGTCTTGCAGGCGCCGTGCTGTCGGTCCGCGATCTCCTCTGTGCGATGTCCTACTCCCGGGACAGCGCCGCCGCGATCCGCGAGGCCGCCTCCTGTATGACCGGGGCCGGCTGCAGCAACGTCGCCCACATCGCTTCCTGCGCGCCCGCCGTGACGATCACCTGGCCCGCGCTGACGTCGACGCGGTACTCGCACCGGCACTTCTCGGCGATCGCTTCGCGGAGGTCCGGTCGGCCCTGCCAGTGTGTGTAGTGGGTCGCACCGCCGTCGAGGGCGCGCTTCGCAGCCCCGATGATGTGGGGCGGCGTCGGCAGGTCTGGATCCCCGCGCCCGAGCGACACCAGGCCCCGGCGGTCCTCCGCCAGCGCGAGCAGCCGCTCGCGGTCCCCGGCGCCCTGCTTGGCCGCCCGCTTGGACACGCGCGGCGCGATCGTTTCTCCGCTCGAAAGGCTCATCGCCCCACTCTCCCTCCAACGCGCCGGCCGGCCGGAAGAGCACAGCGGCTGCGCACTCGGCGCCCTTCAGATACTGCTGACGGCGCAGATGCGACGCGCCGGCCCACTGCGCGACGTCCCGGCGGTTCCCCGGTCACGGTCTTCCCGCACGGCGCAGCCCCCCCTGCGCCGCGCCCGCACGCGTGGCGGGGCTGACCCGCGGCGATCGATGCGGGCGCACTCCCCGCCCGCCGTCCGGTCCCCTGCGGCTCGCCGCGCCCGTGACGCGATCAGCTCTTCGTGATCGTCGAGTAGTCAATATACCAGCCGGTCGTGTACGTCACTCCCTTGAGGTTGGACCGGTACGCGATTGACACGGCCGGCTGATACAGCGGGATGTAGGGTCCATCCGTCGAGAGCCGCCGGTCGACCTGCTGGTACAGCGCGTCTGCCTTTGCGGCATCGGTTTCAGTCTCCGCCTGCTGTCCAAGTTTCGTGATCGCCTGGGCCTCCGGGCTCGAATCCGTTTCCCACTGAAGCCGATGACCGACGGTCCGCCCGGGGAGGAAGACGAGATAGTCGCTGCGGTCCATGTAATCGGCGAGCCAGCCGCCGATGCCCATAGACAGCTTGCCCTGCCGGTACTGCGTGACCTCGGTGGCGTACGGCTCGTCGGCGATATTGAGCTTGATCCCGATGGCGGCCAGGTCCCGCTGAATCTTCTGAGCCAGGATCCCGAGGTCGAGGCCGAACCCCGCGTACGTGCTCGAGTAGAAGAACGTGCCCTCGAGGTTCGTGAGGTTCGCCTGCTGCAGGAGGGCCCGAGCGCGCTGCTTATCGGTCTTGATCGCCTCGCTCACCGGCCGCGCGCCGGGGAAGCTCGGGGGGATGATGCCGGCCGACCTCCGGGAGCCCGGCGCGGTCAGCGCCATCACGCCCTGGTAGTCGATCGCGTACCGGATCGCTTCGCGCACCTTCGGGTTGGCGAACGGCCCGCTGATCTGCGGGTTGGCGTTGATGATGATGTTTACGACGTTGAGCTCGGGGCTCGACTTCACGACGACGCCACTGACGTGCCGGAGCTGACGCGCCTGGTCGGCCTGAATGTTGACCGCGATGTCGATGTCGCCCTTTTGCACCATGAGCGCCTGCGCGCTCGGTTCGATGATGTTCCTGACGACGACCCGGTCAAGCGACGACGGCCCCCGCCAATAGTTGGGGTTCTTCACCATCGCGATCTCCTGGTTCGGGACGTACGAGTCCAGGGCAAACGCCCCCGTCCCGGCCGAGTGTGCGTTGAGGTAGGTTTCCGCCTTGTCCGTATCCTTGGCGTCCGGGCCCGCGGCCCCGCCTTGCGCCATCACGACCTTGGAGTCGACCGGGCTCAGCGACGGCGTCGTCAAAATCGCGAGCTGCGCCGGTTTCGGGTGGGCCAGCTTGATGACGAAAGTCGTGGGATTCGGCGCGTCGACGCTCGACACGCCGTCAAGGAGCCAGGCGCCGTTCCCCTTGATGTTGATCAGCCGCTCAAACGACCATTTGAAGTCGGCCGCCGTCATCGGGTTGCCGCCGACGAATTTGACGTTCGGCCGCAGCGTGAACGTGTACGTGAGCCCGTCCGGCGACATCGTCCACTGGGTGGCGAGCGACGGCCGGATCGTCTTCAGATCCTCGCCCGCGAACGTGACCAGCGCGTCGTAGCAGACGTGGTCGATGTTGTTGGTCGCGTTCTCGAGCGTGCGGCCCGGATCGAGCGTGTTGATGTTGAGCAGCATCGCGACGCTGAGGGTCTTGCCCTGCGTGGGCGCCGCGGCCGCCAGGCGCGTGTCCGCGACAGACAGCGCACCGCCCCCGAGCGCCGCCAGTGATGCGGCCGCGCCGGTGCGGAGCACCTGCCGCCGGGTCATTCGGAGTCCCGAGCGTTCGTTCAAGAGCATCGTCCACCCCCTGCGTAGCGTGTCGTTGAGTACTCGTGCGGACGTCTAGGGCATTGACATTGGACGCATGAGCAGCGACCATCCACCATCGATCAGGATGTCCTGGCCGGTGAGGTACGCGGACGCGTCGGATGCCAGAAACACGCACAAGCCCACCATGTCCTCCGGCTGCGACACCCGGCCGATCGGTATCAGATCGATCGTCATCTTGTATCGGGCCGACATCCGGTCGGCAGGGCGCTCAGGCGACGCGATCGAACCGGGCGAAATCGCGTTGACCGTGATGCCGTCGGCCGCCCATTCGACCGCAAGCCCGCGCGTGAGCGCCACGACGGCGCCCTTCGACGCACTATACGAGGTCCGCCGGACCACCCCTTTGCGCGCCGAGATCGAGGCGATGTTGATGATCCGGCCCTTGTGCTGACGGCGCATAAAAGGGTAGACCGCCTGGCAGGCGTGCAAGACGCCGCGGACGTTCACGCCCATGATCCAGTCGAAATCCGCCGCGGTGTGCTCCGCCGCCGTCTTGTCGACCCGCACCGCGCCGTTATTGACCAGGACGTCGATCCGCCCCCATCGATCGGCCGCGAAGGCCGCCATCCGCTCGCAGGCCGCGGGGTCGCTCACATCGGCCGTGCACGCCGCCGCGCTCCATCCCTCGTTGCGCATCGCGGCCGCCGCCGCGTCGCCGCTGTCCGCATCACGGTTGGCGATAAGCACATGGGCTCCCGCGCCCGCGAGCCCGCGGCTCAGCCCCAGCCCGAGATTGCGGTTGCCTCCGGTCACAATCGCCACACGGCCGGCAAGGGAAAAGAGTTCCAGGGTCGGAAGATGCGGCGCCGGCCTTCCGGAGCGATCCGTAGTAATCATAGGTCGGTCCGGTCCTCCCTCCGGGCTGCGGTGCAAGCCAAGGCAATTGCTGTTCCCTATTTGGTGGGCAGGACTAACTATCCTCCCGATACCGCCCTAAGAATACGCTCTATTCGGAAGGGAATTTCATTTCTGAGAGGGAACCGCTTAGCGGTAGGAGATGCCAATGCCGAAATCCGATTCCGTTAAGACTGTCAAACGGTCTATCGACATTCTGAACCTGCTTGCTGAGGACGGGCGACAGCTGGGCGTCATCGAGTTGAGCAAGCGCCTCAAAACGAGCCAAAGCACGGTGTACCGGATCCTGTCGACGCTCGCAGCCGAGGGCTACGTCACGCAGGATCCGCGAACGGAAAAGTACCACCTCGGACTGCAGGGCATCAATCTCGCCGGGGCCGCCCTCAACCAGCTCGAGATCCGCAAGCAGGCGATCTCGATCCTCGAGCGCCTGGTTTCGGCCACCAGCTACAACGCCAATCTCGGCATCCTGCACCGGCAGCACATGATGTACATCGCCAGGATCGACGGCCCGAAGAGCGCGCGGATGTACACGCCCATCGGGCGGCGGGCGCCCGCGCACGCGACCGCGCTCGGCAAGGCGATCCTGGCGTTTTTGCCGCCCGACGAGGCGGCGCCGATCGTGCGCAGCGGTAGCCTCGTCGCCTGCACGCCGCACACGATCATCGATCCTGCGGTCCTCGCCGAAGAACTGCGCCGGATCAGGCAGCGCGGCTACGCGGTCGACCGGGAGGAGTTCCTCGCCGGCATCTGCTGCGTCGGCGTGCCGGTACGCGGGCCATTGGGCGGCGTCGAGGCGGCGCTCAGCCTGTCGGGGTCCATCTTTCAACTACGCGAGGAGGACACGGAACAACACGCCCGCCTGCTGCAGGACGCGGCCTATGAACTGTCCGGCCGCCTCGGATATCAGGTGTGAGTGTCGCGTCCAAGCCGCGCGTACGCGTGATTACGACCGGCGGGACGATCGCCGGCAAGCAGCAGCCGTCCGGCACGGTGGCCCCCGGCCTCGGCCCCGGCGAACTGCTCGACCGCATTCCCATGGTACGCGACTACGTCGAGTGCGAGGTCGACGGCTGGCTGGAGGTACCGAGCAACGCCATCGGCTTCCCGGAGATGCTGGACCTCGCGCGCCGGGTGACGGACGCGCTCGCCGACCCCTACCTCGCCGGCGTCGTGATTACCCACGGCACCGGCACGCTGGAGCAGACGGCCCACTTTCTTGACGTGACGCTGGGGCACGAACGGCCCGTTGTGGTGACCGGCGCACTCCGAAATCCCACGCAGCCGAGCGACGACGGCCCGGCCAACCTGTTGCATGCGATTCAGGTCGCCGCCTGCGAGCGCGCCCGCGGGCTCGGGGTGCTGGTGGTGATGAACGGCACAATCCACTGCGCGCGGGACGTGACCAAAACCAACCCCGCGAATCCCGCGGCGTTCCAGTCGCCCGAGTTCGGGCCGCTGGGCGCGGTGGACGAGGACTACGTCTTCTTCGCGCGGCGGCCGTTCCGGCGGCTGCGGGCCGTGCTCCCGGCGACGATCGGCGCCCGGGTCGAACGCGTGCCGTTCGCGGCCGACCCAAGCGACACGCTCCTCCGGGCCGCGATCGAGGGGGGCGCAGACGGCCTCGTGGTCGAGTTCGGACGGCTGAACGCATCGTACGTCGAGTTGTTGAAGGGCGCGATGGCCCGCGGAGTCACCGTTGTCGTCGCGAATCCCTACCCCACCGGCCGCCTTCAGCGCAACACCTACCGGCACGAGGGCGGCGAATCGCACCTGTTGTCGCTCGGCATGATCTTCGCCGGTACCTCGGGCCTCAAGGCCCGCGTGAAGCTCGTCGCGCTCCTAAGCGCCGGCCTCAGCCGCGAGGAGATCAGAGACCTATTTCATGCAGAGTGGCAGTAGCCCGTCCGTCGCGCCGACGGCGCCGGTGACCGGCAGAACGCGCCGGGCCCGCCTGCGCCGCCGCCGCGGTAGTCTACGCCGTCGCCGTCTTGCGTTGCGCGAAGAATCCCTGCAGCTGCTCGATGACGTAGACCACGTCGTCCTCCGTCATCTGCGGATACAGCGGCAGCGTCATAATCTCGCGCGCGAGGCGCTCGCTCACCGGCAGCGCGCCGGGCCGGATGCCAAGCTGGTCACGGTACGGGACGTCGAGATGGATGGGCGTCGGATAATGGATCTGCGTGCGCACCCCGCGCTCGGTGAGGTAGCGCCGGAGCGCCGGACGCTCACGCTCGCGCACCCGGATCTCGAAGCGGACGTACGAATGGTAGGCATAGGGCCGCTCCGCGGGCAGGTCGACTGGCAGGTCGCGCGCCGTGATGAGCTCGCGGTAGAGGCCGGCCCAGCGCCGGCGCTGCTCGATCCACGCCGGCAGCCGGCGCAGCTGCACGCGCGCCACGGCGGACAGAATCTCAGACTGCCGGTAGTTGAACCCGATCTCGTCGTGCGTGGTCGGCAGGGAATCGTCGCCGTGGGCGCGGTGAAACTGATCGCCGCGCGCGTGGTTGGCGAGGTTGAACACCTGGCGCACCCGCATCTCGTCGAACGACCCCACCGCCCCGCCCTCGCCGCCGCACGTCATGGCCTTGTTCTGGACGAAGCTGTAGCAGCCCATCTGCCCCAGCGTCCCCACGGCGCGCCCGTTGTAGAGGGCGCCGATGGCCTGGCACGCGTCCTCAATGACCAGAAGCGTGTGCCGGCGGGCCAGGTCGAGGATCGGGTCGAGATCGGCGGGATGGCCGGCGGTGTGGACCGGCATGATGGCGCGCGTCCGAGGCGTGACGGCCGCTGCGGCGGACGCGGGATCCATGTTGTAGGTATCAGGCTCGACGTCCACGGGGACCGGTTTCGCCCCGACCAGCGACACGCAGTGCGCCACGCTGACGAACGTATTGGCGGGAATGATGACCTCGTCGTCCGGGCCGACGCCGTAGGCCAACCACGCGAGATGCATGGCCGCGGTTCCGTTCGCCAGGTTGGCCACGTACGGCCTGCGGCCGTCCGGGCCGGCGAGGAACCCGCCGAACTCCTCCTCGAGCGTTTTGCCCTCCGACGTCTCGGTCGGGGAGGTGCGTATGTAGTGCCCGGAATCAAGGACCCGGCAGGCCGCCTCCTTCATCTCCTGGTCGACGACCGGGCGAAACGCGACAATGCGGCTAGCCATGAGGCCCTCCCTCGCGACAGATCGTTCGCGAATGCACTCGCGCGTGTCAAAGGGTTCAGGCGGCCCGCAGAGAATTCCTGCGCACGTATTGAAACACCGTTCCGCGCAGCGCCGCGCCGCCGCCGTATCGCACCGCTGCACCATCGCGCCGCACGAGGCCAGTTTCTTCGAGGAAGGTGAGCGGATGACCGACCGGTCCTGGTATTGCATTCGCACGGAATCGAAACGCCAACCGGCCTATGATATCGCGGTCGAGCGCAGCATCCTGGAGCCCAGGGGCATTCGCCTCGAGGCCGTGGACATGGATGACCCGAATGCTTTCGACCGCGCGGCCCCGCTGGTTGACGCGGTGCTGCACTCCCGGGGGCTGCTGGACTCGGCGAAGATCGCCCGGCTGACCCGCTGCCGGATCATCGCGCACTACGGGACGGGCGTCGACCGCGTCGATGTCGCGGCGGCCACCGCGCGGGGCATCTGGGTGACCAACGGGCCGCTCTACGCGGTCGACGAGGTGTCCTCGCACGCGATCGGCCTCATGCTTGCCGTCACGCGCAAGATCGTCGCGGCCGACCGGGCGGTGCGGAACGGCCAATGGCACATCAAACCGATCGTCCCGGTTCGACGCATCGCCGGACTGACGCTCGGCCTGCTCGGGTTCGGCAACATCGCTCGGGCCACCGGACGCAAGGGCCGCGCGCTCGGCCTGGACGTCATCGCGTACGACCCGTACGTGGGAGGCGCCGTCTTCAATTCCGAACACGTGCGGTCCGTGGATTTCAAGACCTGCGTGTCCGAGGCGGACATCCTCTCGATTCACCTGCCGCTCACGGCGGAAACGCGCCAGATTGTGTCGCGCGAGGCGATCGCGACGATGAAGCCCGGTGCGGTGGTGGTGAACACCTCGCGCGGCGGGGTGGTCGACGAGCCGGCCCTCGTCGACGCGCTGCGCGAGGGGCGGCTCGCCGGCGCGGGGCTCGACGTGTTCGCCGAGGAGCCGCTGCGGACCGACCACCCGCTGCTCTCGCTCCCCCACGTGACGGTGTCTGGGCACATCGGCTTCTACTCCGAAGAATCAACTAGGCAGGGCCAGCGCGACGCCGCCCAGCAGGTGGTCGAGGCGCTCGAAGGCCGACCGCCCGCGTTTCTGGTCAACCGGCAGGTGCTCGAGCGGCCGGCCCGCTGACCGCCCACGCACTCCGAGGAGGGATCCATCATGGTGAATGATCGTGTGTTGTGCATCAGCGCCCACGCCGCAGACTTCTGCGTCCGCGCGGGCGGCACGCTGGCCCGGTACGCCGCGTCCGGGGCCCACGTCCGCGTCGCCGTCATGAGCCCGGGGGCGCGCGGGGAGTCGAACGAGTTCTGGAAGGCGCGCGGCGGCAAGACGACCGAGGAGGAGGTGGCCGAGGTGCGGCGCGCCGAGGCCCGGGCCGCGGCGGAGATCCTGGGCGTCGAGATCGTCTTCTACGACTACCGCGACCAGCCGCTGACTTTCGATTTCGAGCGGCTCATGCGGCTCGTGCGCGAGATCCGGACGTTCCGGCCGCGGATCATCATCACGCACCCGGCTAAGGAGCCGTACAACCCCGACCACACGACGACGTACCAGGCGACCATGGAAGCCGCGTACTACACGGGCCTGGCCGGCGTCGAGCCAGACCTGCCGGCGCTCACGCCGACGCAGATCTTCGCCTGCGAGCCGACGCAGCCCCTGACCGAGATGGCGGGCTTTGTGCCCGATTACTTCATCGACATCACGGATACCATGGACGCGAAGATGCGCGCGACGGCAGAATTTCGCGCGCAGCCCTACCACGTCGAGCGCTACCGCACGCGGTCCCAGCAGCGCGGCACCCAGGCAGCGTACGTCGCGGGGGACCCCGCCATCAAGTTCGCCGAGGCGTTTCAGCGGCTCACGCCCTGGTGTGGCCGGGTCTTCCCGTAGGAATGGAACGACCGCGACCTCGGGATCGCCCGAGCGACATTCTGCCCCGCGAACGACGCGGCCGTCCCCCGCGGGACGGCCGCGATCGATTCTGGAGGAAGGAAGCCAGCGCCGCTACGCGGCAGCCCGGCCCTCCTTGAAAAACGCGATGACCGAGTCGGCCACGCGCGTCAGCATGTCGTCGGTCATATGGGGCCCCACGGGCAGCGACAGATTTTCGCGGCACAGCCGCTCCGCGATCGGGAACTGGCCCTCGCGGGTGCCGTATCGAGCCTTCATCGGCTCTAGCAGGTGCAGCGGCGTCGGATAGTGGATGCTCGCCGCGACCTCGCGCCGGCGAAGGAACTCGGCCAGCGCATCGCGCCGCGATGTCCAGACCACGTAGTGCAGATACGAGGGGTTCGCCCACGGGCGCTCGGGCGGCAGACGGAACGGCAGCCCCGCGTCCCGGAAGCGCGCGGTGTAGTAGGCGGCGCCCTTGCGCCGTTTCGCCGTGAAATCGTCGAGCAGCCGGAGCTGGAGCCGGCCGAGTGCGCACGCCATCTCGGACAGGTGCATGTTGTACCCGATCCACCGCTGGTCGTACCACGCCGCGTCGGTGCGGCGGATGAAGCTGATCTTCTCGTCCCGCAGCCGGCCCTGGTCGCGCAGGCTCGAGATGCCCTCCGCCAGCGCGCGATCGTTTGTAACGACGGCGCCGCCCGTGCTGAATACGGTGATCATCTTGCCGGAGAAGCTGAAGAACCCGGCGTCGCCGAGGCCGCCGGCCGGTCGGCCCTTGTACTCCGCGCCGAGCGCGTGGGCCGCGTCCTCCAGGACGAACACCCCGCGCGCCCGCGCCGCGGCGACGATCGGGTCCATCTCGCATGGAAAGCCGTACATGTGGATCGGCACGATCGCGCGGGTCTTCGAGGTGATCGCCGTGGCCGCGGCCGCGGGCGCGATGTTGCCGGTGTCGGGATCGGCCTCGACCAGTACCGGCGTGGCGCCGAGCTTCACGACCGCCGCGAGGACGCCGATGTACGCGTTCGCGGCCATGATCACCTCGTCGCCCCGGCCGATGCCGCGCGCGTCCAGCGTGAGCATCGTCACCGACGTACCGGAGTTCGCGCTCACGCCGTAGCGGCAGCCGCAGCGCTGCGCAAGCTCGACCTCGAAGCGCTCGGTTTCCTGCCCGCCGAACGTCTTGCCGCTTTCCAGCACCTCGAGCGCCTTGCGGCGCATCTCATCGGTGACGATCGGCGCGCGGTACGGAATCTCCATGTGCCCCTCCCTCCCCGGATCAGCCGCGGCCAGCGAAGAACTCGGCGACGGCGGCCGTCACATACTCGACCTCAGCCTCCCCCACCGCGGGGTGGCACGGGAGCGACAGGATCTCCCGGCACGCCGCTTCGCTGCGGGGAAACTGGCCTTCACGGTAGGACAGCCGCCCGGCGAACCCCGCGTGGCGGTGCACCGCCACGGGGTAATGGACCGCCGTCGTAACGCCGCGCTGCTGCAGGTGGTCCATGAGCGCGTCGCGCGCCTTGAGCCGGACGACGTAGTGCAGCCACGTATGCCCGGCGTACGGCCGCTCCACCGGCAGACCGAGCGGCAGACCACTGTCGCGAAGCCGGCGGGTGTAGTCGGCGGCGTTACGCCGCCGCTGCGCGTTCCAGGCCTGCAGCTGATCGAGCTGGCAGGACGCGACCGCGGCCACCATCTCAGTCAGGCGAAAGTTGTAGCCGAGCACGAATGTCTCGTAGCCGCCCCGCCGGCCGTGGTACCGGCGGTCGACGAGGTCCTGCGCCAGGCCGGGATCCCCGGCGGTCGCCGCACCGCCCACCCCGGTGGCGGAAATCCCTTTGTTGCTGAACGCGAAGACGCCGACGTCTCCCAGGCCGCCGGTCGGCCGATCCTTGTAGCGGCCGCCCAGCGTGTGCGCCGCGTCCTCGAGAACCCGCACGCCCCGGCGTTTGGCGAGGTCGCGCAGGGGATCCATGTCGGCCGCGTGGCCGTAGCAGTGCTGGACCGCGATCGCCCGCGTGCGCGGCGTAAGCGCCGCCTCCACCTGATCCACGTCGATGTTGTCGGTCTCGGGCTCGATGTCGACCAGGACCGGCACCGCGCCGAGCTGCAGCACCGCCTCGGGCACGCCGCCGTAGATGTTGGCCGGCATGACGACCTCGTCGCCGGCGCGCACGCCGCACGCGTGGAGCCCGATCAGGATCGCGCTGCTGCCTGACGTGCAGGCGACGGCCCGGGTCGTGCCGCTCAGGGCCGCGAGTTTTGCCTCGAGCGCGTCTGTGTACGGGCCGAAGTAGTGGATGCGCCGCCGCATCACGTCGTGGACGGCGCGCAGCATCTCGTCGGTCACAGGATAGGGAAACTTGTACGGGATCTCCATCCTGGAGCGCACGTCGGTCGACATCATCGCACCCCGCTCAGCGTCCGGCATGCGGCGCCGCGTCGCCCGGCGGCGCCGGTGGCACGAAGCCGTGTGGAACCTCGGGGTCGCCGCGGACGGCCGCCCGCGCGCGCTCGAGGCCCGCCCGATTCGCGGCGACGATCTTCACGATGACGGCGAGGTCGTCTTCGTCCGCCGCGATCCCCTGGCGCGCTAGCTCGGCGCGAATCTGGTCTGCGCGGCCCTGCCCGTCGCGCGTCACGCCGCGGCCGCCGCCAGCGCGGGACGGCGCGTGTGCCAGGGCGTCGCCTGTTCGTATGCGTGCGCGATGCGGAACAGCGACGCTTCGTCGAAATACCGCCCCGCCAGCTGCATGCCGACCGGCAGCCCCGCCGAGGTGAAGCCGCACGGCACCGTGAGCGCCGGATGGCCCGACATGTTGAAGTGCCGCGTCCCCCAGCTGGTGTCCGGGGGCTCGCCCAACTGCGTCTCGACCGGAAACGCGGGCTGCGGCAGCGTGGGCGTCACGATGGCGTCCACGCGCCCGAGCGCCGCGCCGACCTGGTGGGTCCACGCCACGCGGACACGGACCGCCTCCTCGTACTCGCCGCTCGTATAGCAGGCGCCGGACGCAATCCGCCGGCGGGTGCGCGTCCCGTACTCGCGCCCCCGCTCGCGCAGGCGCGCCGCGTGCAGACCGAAGGCCTCCGCCATGATGAGGATCCCGCCCGGCGCGACGATGTGCGCGGCGAGCGGGAGATCGACCGGCTCAAGCCGCGCGCCGAGGGACTCGAGCTCGCGCAGCGCGCCGCGCAGCGCCGCGTCGACCTCGGGATCCAGCCCCTCATAGAAGTGCTGCCGGGGGATCCCGAGGACCATGCCCCGGATCCCCGCGTCCAACCCGTCGGCAAAGTCGGGGACGGGTGCGCTGGCGCTGGTCGGATCGGCCGGGTCATGGCCCGCCATCCCGTTGAGGAGCAGCGCGCAGTCGGCGGTGGTGCGGGCCATCGGCCCGACGTGGTCCATGCTCCAGCTGAGCGGCAGGAGCCCGTTGCGGCTCACGCGCCCGTACGTCGGCTTGAGCCCGACGACCCCGCAAAAACTCGCCGGGACCCGAATGGAGCCGCCCGTGTCCGAGCCGGTCGCCGCGACCGCCAGGCCCGCCGCGAGCGCGTTGGCCGATCCCCCGCTCGATCCGCCGGCGTAGCGGCCCAGATCCCACGGGTTGCGGTGCACGCCGAACAGGTCCATCGTGCCGCACGCGAACTCGGTGGTGTTGGTCTTGCCGAGCAGGATCATGCCGGCGTCGCGGAGCCGGCGCACGTAGGTCGCATCGCGGTCCGGTACGGAGTCGAGCAGGCAGCGCGAGTGCGCGGTGGTCCGCACCCCCCGCGTCAGGCTGACGTCCTTGTGCGCGATCGGCAGGCCGTGCAGCCGGCCACGGCGGTGCCCGGCGCGCGTGATCTCCTGCTCCGCGGCCCGCGCCTCCTCAAGGGCTGCGTCGCCGCAGACCGTGATGTAACTCGCCAGCCGGCCATTGTACTGGTTGATGCGTTCAAGAAGCGCCCGGACGATGTCGACGGGCGAGACCTGCCGCTGGTCCAGCAGGCGCCCGAGTCTTATGAGCGAGCCGTACGCGAGGTCGCAGTCCATGGAAATTCGGCCAGCTGTCCGAGGACATAGTCGATGCCGCCCCCCATCTCAGGGTGCGACGGCAGCGTCATGATCTCCGACACGATCCGGTCCGCCACCGGCCGGGGGCCGGGATCCACCCCGGTGCGCGCCACGTAGGCCGGCTCCCGGTAGACCGTATGCCGATAGTGGATGCCCGCCTCGATCCCCCGCGTCGAGAGAAATGCGACGAGGTCGTCCCGGCGGGGGGTGCGGACGACGTAGTGAAACCACGAGTGCGCCGCGTACGGCAGCTCGACAGGCAGGCGCACCGCGACGCCGCGGGTGTTGAGGCGGGCGAGGCCTTCGGTATACCGGAGAGCGTTGGCACGCCGCACGGCGTTCTCGCGGTCGACGCGCGAGAGCGACACGCGGCCCACGGCGGCGAGCGATTCGCCCAGCGTATGGTTGAACCCGACGAGCACCAGCCTGCCCCGATAGGCGGCGCCGGACTCCCATCCGTGACGGCGCAGCAGCGCCATCCGGCGCGCCCACTCGGGTTCCGAGGTGAACGCCATCCCGCCCTGTCCCGCCACCGTCACGACCTTCCGTGCGAAGCTCGTGAAACTCGCGTGCCCGATCGACCCGACCGGCCGCCCCTTGTACCGTGCGCCGAACGCATGGGCGATGTCCTCGATGACGAACAGCCCCCGCCGACGCGCCAGGCCCATGAGCGGATCCATGTCGACGGGGTGGCCGTAGTTGTGGATGGCGACAATCACTTTGGTGCGCGGCGTCAGCACCGGTTCGACCGTGCTCGCGTCGAGATTGGCCGTCTCGTCGAGCACGTCGCAGTACACCGGCGTCGCGCCGACGTGGATGGTGCACTCGGGCGCGGTCAGGTAGGCGTTCGCCGCACAGACCACCTCATCGCCGGGACCGATGCCCATCGCCAGCATCGCGAGGTGCAGCGCCGTGGTGCCGGAGGACACGCCGACCCCCCGGGCCACCCCGAGGTACGCCGCCGCCTCGCGCTCGAACGCCTCGACTTCCGGCCCATCATAGTACACTGGCCCGGCCGCGGGACGCAGCGTCGCCTCCCGCATCTCGTCGTCGAACGGCGTCCACAGGCACCGGTACCGGACCGGCGCGGCGGCCTCACCCACCGTAGAACTGCTGGACCGCCGACGTGACGTCGCTGATTTCCTCGGCGCCGAGCGTCTGGTAGCACGGCAGCGTGAGGATCGTCTGCGCCAGCCGCTCCGTCACGGGGAACGTGCCCTCGGGCGCGCCGCAGTACGGCTGGTACGCGTGGTCGAGGTGGATCGGCGTGCCGTACTCGACCATGACGTGGATGCCGCGGCGCTCGAGGTAGTCACGCAGCTCGTCGCGCCGCGGGGTCTGCACGACGAACCGCAGCATGGAGTGCTCCGAGAACGGCCGCGTCACGGGCAACGTGAGGTCGTGCTTGAACCGGCCCAGCAGCGTGCCGTAGAGGGCCGCGTTCTCCCGGCGGCGTATGTTCCATTCGTCAAGATAGCGGAGCTGGATCCGGCCGATCGCCGAGAGCAGCTCATTCTGGCGGTAGTTGAACCCGACCAGCTCGATCTGCTGCGCCCGGTAGATGTGGTAGGCCTTGTGCCCGTCGAACCACCGGCGGCCGCGGCCGTGGTTGGCCAGCATCATACAGGCTTCCCAGATCTGAGGATCCGAGGTGACCACCATGCCGCCTTCCCCGCCGACCGAGATGCACTTGTTCTGGACGAACGAGAACGCGCCGGCTTCTCCGAAGGTCCCGAGGAACTGGCCCTTGTACTTGGCGCCGGCCGCGTGGCAGACGTCCTCGACGACTTTCAGCCCATGACGCCGCGCGATCGCCATCAGCGGCTCCATGTCGACCGCCTGCCCGTTCATGTGCACCGGCAGGATCGCCTTCGTCTTCGATGTGACAGCCCGCTCGACGAGCGCGACGTTCATGTTGTAGGTATCCGACTCGACGTCGACGAGCACGGGCTTGGCCCCGCACAAGATGATCACGTCGGCGACGGAGGAGAACGTGTTCGGCACCGTAATGACCTCGTCGCCAGGGCCGACACCCGCGGCCAGCAGTGCGATGTGCAGCGCGGCGGTGCCGCTCGAGACGTTCACCGCGTGGGGCGCGCCGATGTACGCGCAAAACTCGTCTTCAAAGCGCTTCCCCTCGGAATCCTCGAGCGGAAAACTTCTGATGTATTTGCCGCTGCGCAGCACTCGCGCGGCGGCCTCGATCATCTCGTCGGTCATCACGGGCTTGTAGCGGACGTCGCGAACGGGGGCCTGAGCCATCGTTATCCCTCCTGAGGGTCCGGCAAGGAAATCCTTCGGGGTAAGAGAAACAACCCCTCTAATACCGCATCTCTGTTTCAAGAATAGAAATGCCATTTCGATAATCTGCTGGGATGCCAAGGAGGTTTGTATGCCTCAAGTGCACAACCGGATTGTGGACGGCGCCAGGGTCCCGCGACGGAAGCTGCTGCGGAGGGCTGGTGCCCGCGGGGGGCCGTTGCTGGCCGGGCGGCTGGGAGGGCCCGCGACCTGCGCGGGCCCCGGGATGGTCGACGGCCGTGCGGTGAGCAACTCCTAGCGAGTTGCGCACATCGGACGGGCGCCCGAGGGCGGCGCCGTCCGGCGCTTTATGACGCTCTATCGCTACATCGTCCGGCGCCTGCTGCTGCTGCTCCCGATGCTCGTCGGGATCACGCTGCTGAGCTTCATTTTGTCGCACGCCATACCGGCGGATCCCATCGCGACCAACCTCGGCGATCGGGCGGCGGCGGACCCCACCATCGTGGCGGCCTTCAAGCACCACTGGGGTCTGGACCAGCCCCTCTACAAGCAGTACCTGATCTACCTCTGGAACCTGATCCACGGCGACATGGGAGAATCGATCTCGACGCACCAGCCTGTCCTTCTTGACCTGCGGCAGCACCTCCCCGCGACCATCGAAATCTCAGTCGCGGCGATGTGCCTGAGCCTCCTCGCAGGCATCCCGCTCGGGATGCTGGCAGCGGTGTACCGCGAACAGCCGATCGACCAGGCGGCCCGCGTGACGGCGCTCATCGGCGTGTCGACGCCGGTGTTTTGGCTCGGCCTCGTCGCGATTGTGGTCTTTTACGACTGGCTGGGGTGGGCGCCGGCACCCGTGAGGCTCAGCGCCGACGTGACGCCGCCGCCGTTTATCACGGGCTTCCTGCTGGTCGACTCGGTCGTGAGTCACCGCTGGGACGCGGCCCTCGATTGGCTGGGGCACCTGATCCTGCCGGCCGTCGTCCTGTCGGCCTACAGTCTTGGGATTGTGACCCGCATGATGCGGGGCAGCATGCTGGAGGTGCTGGAGGAAGAATACGTCAGGACGGCGCGGGCGAAGGGGGTGACCCGATTGAAGGTGGTCGTGCGCCACGCGGCGCGCAACGCGGTCATCCCGATCATCACCATCGTCGGGCTCAGCTTCGGCGGGCTGCTCTCCGGCGCCGTCGTGACCGAGACGGTGTTTAGCTGGCCGGGCCTCGGCCTCTACGCCTTCAGCAGCGCCACCTCGCTGGACTTCCCCGCCATCATGGGGACCGGCATCGTGATCGCGTCGGTGTATGTGATCGTCAATCTGGTCGTCGACGTGGCGTACGCTTTCTTCGACCCGCGCATCCGGGTGGGATGAGGATGGGCGCCGTCTCCGCGTCCGACGCCCCACGGCCCCCGCAGGGGGGGACCGCCCACCCTCGACCGGCCAAACGGCGCCGGCGCCTGCTGCCACGGCAGCTCACGGGTTCCCCGCTTGCGCTGCTGGCGCTTGGGATCGTCTCCGCCTGGATCGTGGTGGCGGTGCTGGCACCCCAGCTCGCGCCGTACGGGCCGCTGTCCCAGTCCATCACCGCGCGCCTCGATCCGCCGAGTCCCGCGCACTGGCTCGGCACGGATCCGCTCGGCCGGGACATCTTCAGCCGAATCCTCTACGGCGCGCGCCTCTCCATTCCGGTCGGGATGATCGCGGTCGCGCTGGCCACCGTCATCGGCACGATCGTCGGCGGCAGCGCGGGCTTCCTCGGCGGCACGGCCGACGAGGGGCTCATGCGCGCCACGGACCTCATGCTGTCGTTTCCGACGGTCATCCTCGCGCTGGTCATCACCGCGGCGCTGGGAGCGGGGATTCGCAACGCCGTGATCGCCATCATGGTCGCCTGGTGGCCCTCGTACGCCCGTCTCGTCCGCGGCCTCGTGCTGGCCGTGCGAGACCGCGAGTACGTCGTCGCGGCACGGGCCCTCGGCGGTTCGCGCCTGCGGGTCTTCCTGCGGCACGTGCTGCCCGGCACGATCTCGCCCGTCATCATCCTGGGCACGCTAGACATCGGCTACGCGATCCTGACCTTCGCGTCGCTGAGCTTCCTCGGGCTCGGGCCCCCACCCCAGATCCCCGAATGGGGATCGATGATCGCCTCCGGCCGAAACTACCTCGACCAGTGGTGGATCGGGGCGTTCCCCGGGCTCGCCATCTTGACGCTGGTGCTCGCGTTCAACGTGCTGGGCGACGGGCTCCGCGATCTGCTCGATCCGCGGTTCCGCTCACGGTAGCGGAACGGCCGCGGGTGAGGGAGGACGTACGTGACGACGGGCGACGCATGACCGGACTCCGGCTCGGCATTGAAACCGGCGGCACGTTCACCGACTGGGTGCTGTCACGGGGCGACCACATCGAGGCGACCGGCAAGGTCATGTCGACGCCGGCCGAGCCGGAGCGGGCGGTACTGGCCGCGGTGTCCGAGTGCGGCGTGCCGCCGTCCGAGATCGCCGCGCTGATCCACGGCTCGACCGTCGTGACGAACGCGGTGCTCGAGCACAAGGGCGCCCGTACGTGCCTCGTCACTACGAAGGGCTTCCGCGACGTGCTGCTGATCCAGCGGCAGGCCAAGACGCGCCTGTTTGACCTGTTCTACCGTCAGCCGGAGCCGCTCGTCTCCCGCGACCACATCATCGAAGCGGACGAGCGCATGGGCCCCGACGGCGCGACGCGCCGGCCGCTGCAGGACTTTTCGTTCGTGGAGCACGTGCGACGCCTGGTCCGCGAGGAACGGATCCAGTCGGTCGCGATCTGCTTTCTGCACTCGTACGCCAACCCCTCGCACGAGATCGCCGCCGAAGACACGCTCACCGCGGCGCTGCCAGGCGTGGCGGTCACCCGGTCCTCCGACGTCCTGCCGCAGTTCCGGGAGTACGAACGCACCAGCACGTGCGTCATCAGCGCCTACGCGAAACCCGTCGTAGACCGCTACCTCTCCCGCCTCGAGAACCGGCTGCGGGCACGGGACTTCCGCGGGCCGGTCACCATCGTGCAGGCGAACGGCGGCACGATTCCGGCGCACGCGATCCGGCGCCACGCCGCGAAAATGATTCTCTCCGGTCCCGCGGCCGGCGTCGTCGGCGCCACCACGACCGCGCTCGAAGCCGGCTTTCCCAACACGATCACTTTTGATATGGGCGGCACGAGCACCGATGTGTGCCTCGTGACGGACGGTCGGCCGGGCGTCACGCGCGAGTACAAGATCGCCGGGCTGCCGCTCAACGTCCCGATGATCGACATCACGACGGTGGGCGCCGGCGGCGGCAGCATCGCCGACGTGGACCGCGGCGGCATTTTGAAGGTCGGCCCCGAGAGCGCCGGCGCGGATCCCGGTCCGGCGGCCTACGGCAGAGGCGGCACCGCCCTCACCGTCACGGACGCGAACGTCCTGATCGGGCGCATCCGCCCCGAGGCGTTCTTCGGCGGGCGGCTGCGGCTCGACGCCGCGGCCGCCGAAGCGGCGCTCGACGCGCTCTCCGACCGCGTGGGTCTGCCGCGCCGCGAGACGCTCGATGGCGTGCTGAGATTGGTCAACGTGACGATGGCGCAGGCGGTGCGCCTGGTCTCCATCGAGCGTGGCCACGATCCACGCGACTACACGATCGTGGCGTACGGCGGCTCCGGGCCGCTGCACGCGGCGGCGGTGGCGTCCGACCTCGGCATCTCGCGCGTGCTGGTGCCGGTCAACCCCGGCCTCATCTCCGCGTACGGCCTGCTGCTCGCCGAGACGCGCCAGGACTTCTCGATCACGCGCGTCATGCTGGCGGCGCGCGTCACCGACGAGGGCGTCGCGGCGCTGTTCGCCGACCTCGAGGCCCGGGCGCGCCGGGAGTTCCAGGCCTACGAGCGTCCGTGGGCCGAGGTGACGTGTCGGCCCGAAATGGACATGCGCTACGCCGGCCAAGCCTACGAAATCAGCGTGCCGTGCGACGGGATGCCGGTGGCGGCGGCAGTCGAGGCGTTCCACGAAGCGCACCGAGTCCGCTACGGGCACGCGGTCCGTGACCAGGACGTCGAAGTGGTCGGCTACCGGCTGATCGCCGTGGCGCCCTCGCCGCTGCGCGCGATCCGTCCCGCGCCCGGCCGCCGGGGCGCCGCGGCGCCGCGGGCCGAGGGATACCATCCCCGACACGAGATCGACGCCGGCGACCGTCTCCGCGGGCCGTGCGTGATCGAAGAGCCCACCGCCACGACATACGTCCCCGACGGCTGGTCGGCTCACGCCGACCGGCTCAGCAACCTCATCCTGGAGGCCGGCGAATGAACCCGGTGACGCTGTCGGTGATCGGCCACGCCTTCGCGGCGACCGCGGAAGAGATGGGCGTGAACCTGTACCGGTCTGCTCACTCCACGATCGTACGGGAGGTCCGCGACATCGCGACGGCGGTCCTGGATCCCCGCGGCAACACGATCGCGATCGCCAACTATATCCCGCAACTGCTGAACGCGATCGACCCGGCCGCCGCTGCGATCGCCGAAGAGTACGAGTTCGAGAGCCTGAGGGACGGCGAGGCCTTCGTCGTCAACGACCCCTTCCACGGCGGCCAGCACATCAACGACGTGCTGCTCTTCACGCCGATCCGCCTCGATGGCCGACTGCTCGGCGTCACTTGCGCCAACGTCCACCACCTGGATCTCGGGGGTGGCGCCGCGGCCAGCAACGCGCGAGCGACCGACGTGTTCCAGGAAGGCATCGTCTTCCCGCCAATGCGGATCCCGCTCGACGACGACTGGCGCGCGTCGCCGTTCGGCAAGTTCTTCGGCGCGAACGTACGCGCCCCGCGCACCGTCCTGGCCGACTTCGACGCCCAGATCGCCGCCTGCCGCACCGGCGAGGCGCGCGTCCGGGCGCTGGCCCGCAAGTACGGCGCGGCCGCGATCGCCGAGTTCATGACGGACGTGCAGGACTACGGCGAGCGCATCTCACGGCAGGCGATCGCCGCCATCCCGGACGGCGAGTACCGCGGCGAAGCGTACATGGAGGACGACGGGACCGGCGCCGGACCGTTCTACGTGCGGCTCACGGTCCGCATTGCCGGCAGCGACATGATGATCGACTTCACCGGAACGGACCCGCAGGCGCGGGGCTTCATCAACGTACCGTGGGGCTCCACGCTCTCTAGCGTACGGACGACCGTCGTAGCGATCCTCGGGATCACGCACATGCTGGTCAACGCGGGGAGCATGCGACCCGTGCACGTCACGGCACCGCTGGGGTGCCTGCTGAATCCCCGGTGGCCGGCCGCTACCCGCGCGCGGACGAGCGCGTGCTACAAGATCTTCGACGCGGTGAACATGGCGCTGGCGCCCGTGCTGCCGAAGCAGGTGATGGCGCCGGGCTTCGACGCGCAGACCGGCATCTCGTTCGGCCACCGCGCCGGCGGGCACGCCCGCATCCTATCCGAGGTGCTCGGGGCCGGGAACGGCGCGCTGTGGTGTCAGGATGGCGCGGACGGCATGATCATGCCGCTCACGAACGGCCAGAACACGCCGGTCGAGTCGGTCGAGATCGAGTTTCCCTTCCTGGAGATCCTCCGCTACGGCCTCGTGCCCAACTCCGGCGGCGACGGCGCATTCCGGGGCGGCCTCGGAATGGAGCGCGCGTACCGCATCCTCAGTGACGACGTGACCTTCGGGCTGCACTCCGACCGGCACCGCCATGGCGCGCCGGGGCTCTTCGGCGGCGGCACCGGAGTGCCGGGCGCGTGCGTGCTGGTGCGGGATGGAACGCCGCGCGTGCTTGGTTCCAAGGTCCACGAGGCGCTCCGATCGGGAGATCGGCTCGTCGTCAGGTCGGGCGGCGGCGGCGGCTACGGGCGGCCCGAACGCCGGGCCGCGGAGCGCATCGAGCGGGACGTTCGCGAAGGCCGTCAGACCCGCGGCACACCGTTCCCGCCGCCGGGCGAGAACCTCTAGCGCGGGCTTACAGGCCGCTACGGCACCGCCGTCGTCGTCGCGCTCTTGCGGCCGGCGAAGTGTCCGTTGACCGCGTCGCCAACATAGGCCAGCTTATCGTCGCTCACGTGCGGGCCCGCGGGCAGCGACAGCGTCTCGCGGCACAGCCGCTCCGCGACGGGGAACTGTCCTTCCCGCGTCTTGTACTGCTCCATCACGGGCTTCAGCAGGTGAAGCGGCGTCGGATAGAGCGAGATCGCCTCGATGCCGCGCGCGGCAAGCGTCTCGCGCAGCGCGTCGCGCTCCGGACTCCACACCGTGTAATGCAGGTAGCACGGCGAAGCCCACGGCCGGGCCGGCGGCAGCTGCAGCGGGAGGCCGGCGTCGCGAAAGCGAGCCGTGTAGTACTCGGCCGCCCGGCGGCGGTGCGCGACGTACTGCGGCAGGCGCCGCAGGTCGATGCGCGCGAGCGCCGCGCACAGTTCGGTCATGTGCATGTTGTAGCCAACCCAGCGCTGATCGTACCACCGGGAATCGGTGCGGCGGATGAAGCTGATGTGGTGATCCCGCACCCGTCCCTGGTCGCGAAGGCTCGACAGGTCCTCGGCCAGGTCCGCGTCGTCCGTCACCGCGCCGCCGCCGGGCCCAAACGCCGTGATCATTTTGCCGGAGAAGCTAAAGAATCCCATATCGCCGATGCCGCCCGCCTGCCGCCCCTTGTACTGTGCTCCGAGTGCGTGCGCGGCATCCTCGATGACGAACAGCTCGTGCCGGCGCGCCGTCTCCATGATCGGGTCCATGTCGCAGGGGAACCCGTAGTCGTGAATGGCGACGAGCGCTTTCGTCCGAGGCGTGACCGCGGCTGCGACCGCGTCCGGCCGGATATTGGACGTCTCGGCGTCGACTTCGACGAACACCGGGATCGCGCCGCGCTTCACGACCGCGGCGAGGACGCCGACGTAGCCGTTCGCGGGCAGGATGACTTCGTCGCCGGGTCCGATGCGCTTCGCGTCGAGCGCCAAGAGGCAAATCGACGTGCCGGAGTTCGCGGTGACGCCGTACCGGCGGGCGCACCAGGCCGCGAGCTCGGTCTCGAATCGCTCGGTTTCCTCGCCACCGTAAGTCTTGCCGGTCTCGAGGACGTCGAGCGCCTTCTGGCGCTGTTCGGGCGTTGGGGCCATTAGTCGGTTCGGAATCTGCATTTCCACACCGCCTCGCTCATCGGGGATGATCGGCTCACGCGATGCGATAGCCTTCGATGAGCGCACACCGAGTCCTTCGTTATCCGACATACGTCGCGTGCCGGAGGATCGCTCCACGCCATCGGGACAGGCGGCGTTCGAGGAGTTGCCGCACGGCGGCCGGAAGTCTTAGGCCATGGCGCTTCTCGACACCGCGCGGCATCTCGCTGCGCTGTCCGCATGGGCGGCGGGTCTCCGTCTGCGCGACATCCCGGCCGCGGTCACGCGGCGGGCCTCGCTCGTCGTGCTGGACCTGGTCGGCTGCAACCTCGCGGGCAGCCGCGACGACGGTATGCCCGACTTGGCCGCAGCGCTCGGCCGGCGCCCTGGACGCGCCACGCTCGCGGGAACGCCGGTTCAGGCGGATCCTGCCGGCGCGGCGCTGTTCAACGCCGCGGCGATCGTCGCTCTGGAGCTCGACGAGACGAACCTCTTTGCCAGGGGACACCCGGGCGCGCACGTGTGGCCCGCGGTGCTGGCAGCCGCGGAAGACGAGGGCCGGTCCGGGGCCGAGCTCCTGACGGCCTTCATCGCCGGCTACGAGACGGGCGCGCGCGTCGCGAGGGCGACGGAGTTGTCCCCTGCTGTTCATCCGCACGGCACGGCGGTCGCCGTCGCCGCGGCGGCCGGCCTCGCGCGGTTGTGGGAGTTTCACCCGCCGACGTTCGCCGCGGCTGTGCAGCAAGGCGCGGCCCTGCTCATTCCGGCCGACTGGAATGCCGCGCGCCTGGGCGGCACGGTGAGAAACCTGTTCGCCGGCGTAGTCGCGCAAAGTGCCTTCGTTGCGGCCGAGAGCATCCGCTGCGGGCTGACGCATAATCCGGCGGCGCTCGACGCAGTCCTCGGTCAGATCCTCGGGACGCGGTTCGACGCGGCCTCGCTCTCGGAAGGCCTCGGCGATGTCTGGGCGATCGAGAGCGATCTCTATTTCAAGCCCCATGCCTGCTGTCTCGGCGTCCATTCGGCGCTCGACGCGCTGCTCGAGCTGCGCCGGCGAGAGCCATTCGAGTCGGAGCGGGTCCGACGCGTGACGGTCGAGACCTACCGGTCGGCCGCGCTGCTCGCGAACCGCGAACCGCCGACGCCGCTCGCGGCGAAGTTTTCGATCCCGCACGCTCTCGCGGCGGCCATGGTGCTCGGCGAGACGGGGCCCGCGGCCTTCGATGCCGCGAGCCTCCGCAATGAGCGCATCCGCGCGCTGTCGCGGCGCATCGATGTCTCCGAGGATCCGGCGCTGACCGCGCGCCTTCCCGCGCTGCGGCCCGCGCGCGTCGTCGTCACGCTGGACGACCGGCAAGTCGCGACCGAGTGCGCGCGATCCAACGGTCTGCCTATCGACGACGGCGGACAGGCCATCGAAAAGAAGTTCATGAAGTTGTCCGAGCCCGTGATCGGAGCGGATGCTGCCGCCGCGGTGCGTGAGGCTGTGCGCCGGATGGAGACAGTCCCTAACGCCGGTGCGCTGACCTCTCCGCTGCGTACCTGAGGATCGGGCTGTCGGAGCGAGCCCAGCGTCGCGCTGAACGGCGCGTCGCGCTACAGTAGCGGCGCCGCGCTGCGCCCGCGGGCCCGGACCTCGATCCATCGCCCGCGGCCCCGCTCCGCGGTGATCTGGGTACCCTCTAGAACGACGTCGCCGCGGCTAATGGTGAACGCGGGCCAACCCCGCACCTCTCGGCCGTCGTAGACCGAGTAGCCGGCGCGAGACTGCATCGACGCGCCGTCGATCGTCCGCGAGAGTTCCGCGTCCCACACGACGAGGTCGGCGTCCGCTCCCACGGCGATCACGCCTTTGCGCGGATAGAGCCCGAAGATCTTGGCGACGTTGGTGCTGGTGAGCTCTACGAACCGCGACAACGAGATGCGGCCGCTGCGAACTCCCTCGGAGAAGAGCATCGGCATCAACGTCTCGAGGTCCGCGACGCCGTTTCGCACCGTCGCCACGGTGAGGGACGGGTCCGTCTTTTGGCGCAACGTCCACGGCGCGTGGTCGGTGCACACGGCCTGGATATCGCCGCTGCGGAGCCCCGCCCACATCGCCTCCAGGTCGGCGGACGCGCGAAGAGGCGGCGCGCCGGTGTATTTCGGGCCGTCCGGCTCCTCGAAGCGTTCACGCGTCAGATACAGGTACAGCGGCCGCGTCTCGACGTACACGGACAGGCCTTGGGCGCGCGCCTCGCGGCACCTGGCCAAGGCCGACGCCGACGAAAGATGCACAACGTAGATCGCCGCGCCGGTCGCCCGCGCGAGACCGATGGCCCGCTCGGTGGCCGCCGCCTCGGTGTAGTCCGGCCGGCTGTCGGGATAGTACCGGAGGCCGCCGCGGCCTTCCTCGATCAGCCGCTCCTTGAGAAACCGCTGCAGCGCGCCGTCCTCGCAGTGCACCAGCGTGATGAGGCCCGTATCCGCGGCCGCGCGCATCGCCTGCATGTAGCCGTCGATCTGCGCATCGAAGTTGTCGCGGCTCATGAAGATCTTGAGGCTCGCGTGGCCCTGCGCCGCAAGTCCCCCGACTTCCTCGATCGCCGCCGGCGTGGGCTCGGTCAGCACCGGATGCAGCACAAAGTCAACGGCCGCGTCCCGGCGCGCCGCCGCAAGATCGCGCCCCAGGGCGTCTCCGACACGCTCCCGGGCCCACTGAAACGTCATGTTGCCGACCGTCGTGATGCCGCCGGCGATCGCGGCCCGGGACCCCGTCCAGAAGTCGTCCACCCACGCCTCGCGGTCCGGTTCCGGCCGCGATGCCTGGCTCAGGTGGACGTGGATGTCCACGCCGCCGGGAAAGACGTAGCGGCCCGCGGCATCGATTTCGCGCCGGCCCCGCATCTCGCCGCCGATCTGCACGATAATGCCGTTCTTTATGCCGATGTCGGCGGGCCCGAGCGAGGCCGTCGTGACGACAATGCCGTCCCGAATGACCAGGTCGCAGTCCATGCGGGTCAGCGGGACGCCGCGCGGCCGCGTTCGGAAAGCGCAGCGCGTTCCTGGACGCCAAGGCGGGCCAGCACCTCGTCGGTCGAGTATACCTTGGCGTAGATTTCGCGCATCGCGTACACGGCCGCGTCCTGCATCTCGGGGGTCCACGTCGCGCAGGCATCTTCCACCAGCGCGACGCCGTAGCCGAGGTCGCTCGCGTCGCGCACGGTGCTTTCCACGCAGCCGCTCGTGATCACGCCGCACACGATCACGGTCTTGATGCCGAGATTGGTCAGCACGTAGTGCAGCGACGTCCCATTGAAGGCGCTGCTGCACGTCTTCTTGACGACAATTTCATCCTCGCGCGGCGCCAGATGGTTCACGATCGCCGCCTCCGGAGACCCGGGCGCATGATGGATGCCGAGCCGCTTGTGCTCGGCGCTTCGGTCGCGTCCGTCCCGCGTCAGGGACTCGACGACGACGTAAACTGGCTCGATCCCGCGCTCTCGGACCGCGGAGAGCAGCCGCTTCGCATTCCCGACGATCAGCTCGAGCCGGCTCGTGTGGTAGTCGGCGACGCCCGGCAGGCCCTTCGCGACGAGTCGCTCTCGAACGCCGTAGGCCGGATCGATACCGTGCTTCTGCATGTCGATAATCAAGAGGACGGTCCGCCCCGACTCGAACGCCGGCTCAGGCAGCGTGCCGTAGCGGTGACTCAACCGTTCTCTCGTCTCCAACGTCGACCTCCCGGGCAGACCGATTGGCCATGCGCGCCACGAATGAGATTACGTCGTTTCTCTACAAGAATCCTGATGCTCCGGACCGGCGGCGCATCGTGGACCGGAGAAAGTCCGTGGAGGTGCTACCCTTGCCTTTAGTTCCCGCTCTCCGCCCCCGACCGCCGATCATTTCCTATGTTGTCGGATTCTTCCTCTTGGGCCTCAAGAAGCCTCGTGCCCCTATCCGGGTCGCCATCCTCGTCGATCGGCGCTGGAACGTTCCGGACTCGCGCCTCGATCGGCTTGAGCCGGGCCTCGACGCGCGCAAGCCGCGCCCGCTCCAACCACCGTCCCAACTGCTCGCGCAACTCAGCCGGCATGCCCGCCAGCTGCGCTTCCACGACCTCATGCACATTCACCGTCTGGCTGACCGTCACCGTGGGCCCGCGTGACTCATTTGGCAGGAGCCCGACCACCTCCAGCGACCGCTCATACGACTCCACTAGCTTTACTAGGCGGTCCATCTCATGGCCAACCTGGGGCAGGACGATGCCCGGCAGGCGTTCCTCCAGGACCAGCGTGCGGCTCAGCCGGGCTTTCTGGAGCACGACCAAGGCCGCTTTCTCCCGCACCGTGTCGAGCAGCACCTGATCGTCCCGGAGCATCCGCTCGTAGGCCTCCGCAGGCCGGAACCGCGTCTTGGGCAGCCGGTACTCTCGATGCCACCGCAGTGTCCGGTCGGGCACAGGCACATAGTCACTGTGCAGACGCCCAAGGATGGTGTTCAACGTTCGTGGTGCCCATCCAGCGGCGAGGAGATCCTCGATCCCCTGGCGGTACTGGTGACGCTCGACCACGGTCTTGGGGTGACGGATCCAACGAATCCTTGCCGGTCCCCGGACGCGCTCCCCGGCTGTCTTCCCCTTATGATCCTGTGACGCTGTTTGCCGGCGGCCCGGCGGCAATGTAGTCGAATCGCTCATGTTGACGCCAGCTTCGACGGAACTGTAGAGGTCCCTGCGGTTGACGAAGGAGAATCAGAAAGCCAGGACCAGATACGTACCTCCGTCTTCTGCGCGCATCGACGTCTCCCATGGGAGACGTCACAATTATCCCGTCTCGCGAACGTCCGACGGACCACAAGGCGCGTCAGAACGAGGCGCGATTGCGGTGGGGACCTGAGTACGACGATCATGGGCTCGTATTCGCGCAGACGAACGGGAAACCGCTCGACGCTGGCACGTGGTGCAGAGGGACTTTGAACCGCTCCAGAAGCGGACCGGCGTGCCGCGCATCCGGTTCCACGATCTCCGCCACACCCACGCCAGCCACCTGCTTCGCGCCCGCGTCCATCCCAAGGTGGTGAGTGAGCGTCTGGGCCATTCGAGAGTGGGCGTCACGATGGACGTGTACAGTCACGTGTTACCGGGGATGCAGGAAGAGGCCGCCCGGAAGGTGGATGCGATCCTAGGCGGCACCCGAGACGCGGCGGGGGCGTAGCATGGTACTTATTATAGTCAGGACCCCCACCCTACGCTCAAACGAGCTGGCTCTGGGGCCATTCTCGGGAATCCGTTTGCAAACCGTTTGCAAGTCGCCGATCGGGCGAGTAGTGATCGCGCGGAAACGCTTGAAAAATATGGTGGGCGGTGCAGGTCTTGAACCTCCCCGCTGTTCACACCAACCCACTCCCATCGATGACGACGACCTGCTCGGGACCGCTTGATACACATGGGTTTGCGGGGAGGTCGGTTCCGACGGCGCCACCGGTTCGTGGACCCATCCGGCGCGACTGCACTCAACCTGCACTTGCTGATCCCGCGCACAGCAGCGGATTAGCAGACGCGCGCCCTTGCGACCGGATTTGAACCTGGCGGCCAGCGCATTACGAGTGCGCACTCGATCAACAGCCGTCTTCGGCCGCGTCGTGATGCCCAAGCTGACGCTTCATCAGTCCCTTCGACGCGCACGCAGCATGTTTCGGACGCTCGAGGAAGCGCCGGATCGCAAGGTCGTGAATCCGGTCGATGGCTGGCCGAGACGGTCGTGGCGTTCATCATGCGCCTTGACGTTGCCGTTTTCCCCATTGGCTGAGATGGGTGATCCAGTCATTCCGCCGCTTGTCCCCTGGACGATTTGGGCACGACCATTTTCTTTCAGCTCGCTAGTGCCCGCTACGAGCGCGGCAACATCATCCTCGCGAGTAACAAGACGTATGGAGAGCACTCTCGCCCCCCTGACCGGCATGCACGCTGGTGCTTCGGGAGACACAGGGCATCTGCATCTTAAGGTGTGGATCATGTTCTGCAGTGCTTGTTATTGCCCTCGTCCCGGTGCCACCCGAGTGGCGTGCAGCCGCGGGTCCAGCGTGTCCCGCAGGCCGTCACCCAGCAGGTTCAGGCTCAGCACGGTCAGAAAAATCGCCGCACCGGCGGATGACGAGTACCAGGCTGTCTGCGTCAAGAACCGCCGCCCCATGTCCAGCATCGCGCCCCACGAGGGGGTCGGCGGTTGGACCCCGAGGCCAAGGAACGACAGGGCCGCCTCCGTCAGGATCGCGTTCGCGAAGCCGACCGTGATCTGCACTAGCAGCGGCGAGAGGCAGTTCGGCAGCAGCGTCCGCCACATCACGTGCGCGTCGGAAGCCCCTGCAGCGCGCGCCGCCTCGACGAACCCAGTCGAGCGCAGCGCGAGGACGGACGCGCGGGTGATCCGCGCAAACACCGGAATGTAGACGACGCCGATGGCGATCATGACGTCCACGAATCCGGGTCCGAGGGCCGCGATGATGGCCAGCGCTAGAATGATCGAGGGGAACGCCAGTAGCCCGTCCATCGCACGCATCGCCGCAGCGTCTAGGCGTCCGCCGTAGTAGGCGGCGACGAGCCCGCACAGAATGCCGGCGCGCGCGGCGATCGTGACCGCAAGCGCGCCGACAGTGAGCGACACGCGCGCCCCGTAGATGAGGCGGCTCAGCAAGTCGCGCCCCAGCTCGTCGGTCCCAAGTGGGTGGGTCCACGACGGCCCCTGAAAGCGGGCGCTCATCTGCACGGCGGTGGGGCTGGTCGGCGCGAGTAGCGGCGCAAAGAGCGCCGCCGCCACGATCGGCACGAAGATCGCCGCGCCGACAAGCGCCGTCCGGTCCCTGACGAGCGTACGCGCGCGCCGCGCCGTCAGAGACCGCCCCGCGCCGCGACCCCGCCAACGCAGTCGAGCGATCACGTGGCGCTCCCCTGCCCCGTCCGGATCCGTGGGTCGAGGTACGCGTACAAGACGTCGACGATCAGGTTGACCAGCACAAACGCCGTGGCGATCAGTAGCACGGTGCCTTGCACGACGGCGTAATCGCGCTGCGTGATCGACTGGATCGTGAGCCAGCCGACACCCGGCCACGAGAAGATCTGCTCCACCACGACGAGGCCGCCGAGCAGGTCAGCGAACTGCAGCCCGATCACGGTCACGAACGTGATGAGCGCGTTCCGGAGCGCATGCCGCAGCACGATGGCCCGGTCCGCGAGCCCCTTCGCGTGCGCGGTGCGGATGTAGTCCTGGCCGACCACATCCAGAAGACTCGAGCGCAGAAACCGCATCTGCACCGCGGCAAGCGTGACCGCGAGTGACAGGGCCGGGAGGGCGGCGTACCGCAGGTTGCCGAGCGGGTCCTCGGAGAGGGGCACGAAGCCGGCCGGGGGCAGCCAGCGGACACGCACCGCCAGAACGAGGATCAACAACACGGCGAGCCAGTAGCGCGGCACGCAGTAACCGACAATCGCCGCCCCGCGCGCCGCCTGGTCCAGCCAACTGTTGCGCCTGAACGCCGTGATCACCGCGGCCGGCACGGAGACGACTAGGCTCAGGATCATGCCTAGCACGGCAAGCTCCAGCGTGGCGGGGAACTTCTCCAGCACGAGCGCCGCCACCGGCTGCCCATTCAGCGCGGACAGGCCGAGATTGCCGCGGACCGCGTCCGCGAGCCAGCTCGCGTACTGGACGGCCAGCGGCCGGTCGAGGCCGAGCGTGTGGCGCACAGCCGTGAGCGTCGCCGGGTCGATGTACTCGCCGAGGCGCATTTCCGCGAGATCGCCCGGCACGAGGCGGAACACCACGAACACCAGGGTCGCAACAACCAGCAGGACCCCCACGAGCTGCAGCACGCGCTGCGCGATGTACGCACCCATCACGGGGTCCTCGCGCCCCTACCCGCCGTCCCCTGACGCCAGCGGCGTCGTCCGCTGTTTCGAGGCTCACCTCCCATCGTCGGGCCACGAAGCGCTCGAGACCGCGGTGCGGATTATGTCCATGGACACGCAGCATGGGACGTGCGGCGTCTGACATGCAGCGCATCCGCTGCGATCGCGCCCGCGACCTCGCCGCGTCAAGCTCGCCATCCCCTTTGTACACAGGATCCGACCTGGCAATCGCGTGCCCGCGCGCAGGGATAGCGCGCGACTCGAGGGCTAATGTCGGATCCAGGTGCTCGAAAAGTAAGTATACTGTCGGGTGTCTACCTGAAACCCCTGCACGGACGGCGAGCCGCCACAGAGGATCGGGCGCTCATTCAAGGTGAACGCCGGGCATGCCTCCTGCAAGATCTGTTGACAGCGGTCGTAGATCATCTTCCGTCCTTGCTGAGCGACGACCGCTCGCCCGCGCGCGAGCAACTGATGGTATTCGTCATCGCGCCATCCGGTTGGCGCACCATAAGCACCGTTAACGTCGTATGCGGAGAGGATCTGGTCCGGATCAGGACCGGGTACCGTCCCGGTCATGCCAAGTTGATAGTCTAGTGCCGCTCCAACTTGATTGAGGGACTGTGATATGATGAGGGCAACAAACCAACGCAGCCTACGTCGCAGCAGCGGAGGTCCCCATGCGTCCTCTGACTGTCCGTCGCATGCGCCCCACGGAACGGCGGCTGTTG
>DATGJN010000026.1 GCA_035295165.1 bacterium | reverse complement strand
ATCGAGCGTGGTGTGCCAGTACTGATCCCAGGAGAGCAGGTCGGCGTACTCCCGGAAGCACTCGGGAAAGCGCTCGACGCTGAACCGCTCCATGATCCCGGGATCCGTAGCGTTGGCCTGCCCGATAAACCGCGACGACGGATAGTAGTACTCCTCCTCTTTCCAGTGCACGGCAATTTCGGCTTCACTGACGGCGACTTGCTTCTCACGTGCTTGAGCCATTAGATCACTCACCTCCCCGCGGAGCCCTGCGGTGCGCCCGGCACCTTGTGTGGCGTACGTTCATTGTCCTGCTCCTCTCGAACACGGTCAAGACCGCTAGCCGCGCGCGCCGAGTGGGCTGCCCGGCCGCTGGGCAACCCGCGGCGGCGCCCAGAGCGGTCCACCGACCGGGAGCACTGGCGTCGGCGACATGCTGTTGACCACGCCCGCCGCGGACGTGTACCAGGCGACGAGAGCCGTGATGATGCCGACATAGCCGCCGAGCCGGATGAAGCTGACAGAACCTGAGAAGAATCCGATGAAGAGCAGGATTTCGGTGACCTCCAGGGTCAGGAACACCAGGAAGACGGCCACGTTGGCGCGGGTGCTCCAGAGCATCATGTACGTATTGAAGATGGCAAACGAGAGCAGGAACCACCCCAGCGCCGGAAGCAGCTGGTTGTCCGGTACGCCCTTCCCGAAGAGCTGCAGCAGGATGAACGTGGCCAGGCTGAACCAGAAGGCGCCGTACGTCGAGAACGCGGTGGCGCCGAACGTGTTCTTGTTCTTGAACTCCCACATCCCTGCCAGAAACTGGGCGGCTCCCCCGTAGAAGAGCGCGAGGCCGATCCACACAATATCCGGAGCCCATCCCGCATTGTGCGCACTGAGGACGAACGTCGTGAGAGCGAATCCACCTAGACCGAGCGGCGCAGGATCAGCTACGGCAAGAACCGGCTTCCCTTCTTCCGCCATTGAGGGATCCCTCCCTTTGTAGGGCGGACGTGCTGGCCGGAATACAAGGGAACGAACCCACCGGCCCCCGCCCCCGAATAACGATTCCCCTCGCCTTCGCGCTGCTTCTCACGACTCCTCCCCGTTGGATCGGGGCGCATAGGTGTTCGGCATCTGCTGGGACCCGGCATGCGATCAGGCTGCCTCCGGTCGCACGTCCCCGTCTGGCCGCACGGCGATCCCCCGGCGTCGATCCCGGCGCGCCGTCCCCGCAGCAATCGAACATCGACTCGCGGCCGCGAGTTGACGCGACGGTTCCCGGGAAAGCCGACACGGACGCGCGCACAGCGCGTCCTCCCTTGACCGCTGTGCACGGTGCACGAACTCGAAGCGGAGCTAGACGCGATGGGAAGGATGACATCCGTGGCGGTTCTGACCCGATCACACGCCACACGACGCCGCGGCCGGCTCTCTCCCTCCGGCGAGCGCCTGTCTTCTTCAATGTCCGCGCGGCGCCGAGCCATCGGACGAACCGGCGACCCTGCACGGCCAGCCGAACTTCTGCCGGATCGCCCGCTCCGCCGCCTCCTGCTTCGCCCCTTCGATCCCGGCCCGCCCTCAAAACGACCGGATCTCGTTCTCGATCCCACCCGCGCAATCCGCGCGCGGGCCTCAGCGGGACGCGGGTCGTCCTGCAGCGAACCCAATTGCATGCGCGTGTCGGCTCCCACCGTGGCGGCGGTGAAAGTGTGGCTGCGGACGTTCGAGGCGCACGTCCGGGCCGCAGACTTCGAGGCGGCGCGCCCGATGTTCGCCAGCGATGTGGCGGCGTTCGGCACGTACGCCGCGATCGTGACCGACAGGACACGCCTCGAACGCGACCAATGGAGACGCGTCTGGCCCGCGATTCGCGGGTTTCGATTCAGGGTGGAAGCGCTGCGGTGCCTCGGCGGATCGCGGGCCGTGTGCGCGGTGGTCCCTTGGGATTCCCGCGGCGTACGCAGCGACGGCGCAACGTTTCCGCGCCCCGGCCGGGCGACCCTGTTCCTCGTACGGCGGGCTGGACGGTGGGTCGCGGTGCATTCTCATTTCTCGCTCGCGCCGGCAGGGGAGCGGTCACGATCGGGATCCGCACGGTCGAACTCGCCGAGATCGCGCACCTCTCGGAGACTCCGGGCGAAGACGCGTCTCAGGAGTGCGGCTCGGCGCGCCTCGCAAGCTGCACAAAGACCCTGAGCGAGTCGGGGTTGCTCATCGAGTCGGGGCTCGCCGCGCGCTCCGGCGGCGTCCCGGCGAGAATCCGCTTCACCGGGACCTCCAGCTTCTTGCCGCTGAGGGTCCGCGGCACCTCCGCGATTGCGTAGATCCGGTTCGGAACGTGGCGCGGCGACAGCTCGCTGCGGATCTTCCCCACGATGCGCTCGCGGAGCCCGGCGTCGAGCGCCGCGCCCGGCCTCAGCACCACGAACAGCAGCAACTCGCCCTCCCGCCCCAGCTCGCCCGTGTCCACGACGAGGCTGTCCAGCACCTCCGGAACGTCGTCGACCACCCGGTAGAACTCGCTCGTGCCCATGCGGACGCCGGCGCGGTTCAGCGTGGAGTCGGACCGCCCGTAGACCACGCACCCTCCGTCCCGGGTAATCTTGATCCAGTCGCCGTGGCGCCACACGCCCGGGTAGGTCTCGAAGTAGCTCTCCCGATAGCGCCGCCGGTCCGGATCGTTCCAGAAACCCACCGGCATGGACGGCAACGGCTCGGTGAGGACGAGCTCGCCGACGTCGCCCACGAGCGGGCGCCCCTCGGGGTCGAACGCCTCGACCTTGGCGCCCAAGCCGCGGCACTGGATCTCGCCGGCGCGCACGGGCAGGAGCGGACACGACAGGACGAACGCCGTGCAGACGTCGGTGCCGCCGCTTACGGAGCCGAGCAGCAGGTCGCGCTTCACGTGTTCGTACACCCAGGCAAACCCCTCCGGCGGCAGCGGCGCGCCGGTCGAGCCGATCGCCCGCAGCCGCTCGAGCCGCGCGGCGCGGGCCGGCTCCACGCCGGCCTTCTGACACCCGAGCAGGTAGGGCGCGCTCGTGCCGAAGTACGTCATGCCCGTCTGCTCCGCCAGCCGCCACAGCGCGCCCAGGTCTGGGAACGCGGGACTCCCGTCGTACAGCACGACCGTCGTCCCGATCAGCAGGCCGCCGATCAGGAAGTTCCACATCATCCACCCGGTCGTGGTGTACCAGAAGAACCGGTCGTCGGGCCGGAGGTCCAGGTGCAGCGTCAGCGCCTTGAGCGTCTCGAGCAGGACGCCGCCGTGCCCGTGCACGATCGCCTTCGGCAGACCGGTGGTGCCGGACGAGTACAACACCCACAGCGGGTGGTCGAACGGCACGGCCTCGAACGACAGCTCGGAGACCGGTGCGCCGTGGGCCAGTTCCGACCACGGCCGGACGCCGGCGTCGGAAGCGGCCACCGCGGCGCCGTCGAGCCCGGGCACGAGGATCGTGGCCTCGAGCGTGGGAAGCTGCCGCCGGATCTCGCGCAGGGCGTCGCGCCGGTCGAACGTCCGGCCGCCGTACCGATACCCGTCCACGGCGAACAGCACGCGGGGTTCGACCTGGGAGAACCGGTCGATCACGCTGCGGATCCCGAACTCAGGCGAGCAGCTCGACCAGATCGCGCCGAGGCTCGCCGTGGCCAGAAACGCGATGACCGCCTCGGGGGTGTTCGGCAGGTACGCGACCACGCGGTCGCCGCGCCGCACGCCGAGGCGCCGGAGGCCCGCCGCGACCGCCGCGACCTTCCCCACCAGTTCGGCGTACGTGACCGTCTCGGGCGGGTGCGCCTCCGATGCGAACACCAGCGCCGCATGCCCGTCCCGCCGGGACAGCGCGTGCTCCGCGTAGTTCAGCTCCGCACCGGGGAACCAGCGGGCGCCGAACACGCGCCGGTCCTCGAGCACGCGCTCGGCAGGACGGCGGGCGCGGACCCCGCAGAATTCCCAGATCGACGCCCAGAATGCCTCGAGGTCTGTCACGGACCAGCGCCACAGGGCATCGTACGACTCGAACGCCAGCCCGCGCGTCTCGCGCAACGACACGAGGTATCGGCTGATGTTCGCCCGACCGCGCGCCTCGGGCGTGGGCGTCCACAGTACCGTGCCTTCCACGAGACCACCATCCTCGGCCGCCGCCACGTCCCACGCGCATCCGGCCGGCGGGATGGCAGTTCCCCGCGCGGGGGTTCCCGCTCCTGCTCCGGATCGAGGGGCGAACGCGCTCGCGCAAGGTCGCGGGGCGCATCCGAACGAATCAGAGGGTGTTCCCTCAGTGATCAGAGCGCAGCGGAGGTGCAAGGATGGCGTGCCGCGTGTTCATCTCGGCGGACATCGAGGGCGTCGCCGGCGTCGCCACCAGCCTGCAGACGTCCGACACAGGACGACAGTACCAGGAAGGTCGGGAGCTCATGACCGACGAGGTCAACGCCGCGATCGCCGGCGCGTTCGACGGCGGCGCAACGGACGTCGTCGTCTGCGACAGCCACGCCGCGATGCAGAACTTGATCCCGACGCGGATGGACGAACGGGCGGTGCTCGTACGCGGCGCGATGCGCGACTCGCTCCAGATGGAAGGCATGGACGGCTCGTTCCACGCCGTGTTCATCACCGGCACTCACGGACGGGCGGGGACGGCCGATGCGGTGATCGACCACACGTGGAACGGCGGCACGATCTACAACCTCCGCATCAACGGCCGGGCGGTGAACGAGGCGGAGCTGAATGCGCTGGTGGCCGGTCGGTTCGGCGTGCCGGTGACGCTCGTCACCGGCGACGACGCCACGCTTGCGCAGACCCGTGAGACGCTGGCGGAGACGATCATGGTGGCGGTAAAGACGGGCCGAGGACGGGGCGTCGCCGCGAGCCTCCACCCCAAGGAGGCGTGCCGTCGGATCCGCGCCGGCGCCGCCGAAGCGGTTCGGAAGCGGGGGCAGATCCCGGTGCCCGCGGTGCCGACGCCGCTCGTCATGGAGATCGACTACAACCGCACCGACATGGCGCAGACCGCCGCGCTCGTCCCTGGCGTCACCCGGATCGCCCCGCGCACCGTGCGCGTGGAAGCCGATCCCGACACGATGTTCCGCATCCAGGAGCTGATCGTGTACCGGCTCCGGCACGAACTGTAGCGGCTCCGCCGGGGGCGGCCCGGCGAAGACTCGATCCCCCAGGAGGGACGGCACGATGCGTCTTGGTGAGATGACATGGACCCAGGCCCGCGAGGCGGTCGAGGCGGGCGTGACGGCGGTGCTGCCGCTCGGCTCGATCGAAGAACACGGCCCGCACAACGTGATCGGCGACTACCTCGCCTGCGACAAGATCACCGCGACCGCGACCGACCAGACGGGCGACGTCATGGCGCCGGTGATGCCGTTCGGCTACTCGGAGTACTTCCGCAACTACACTGGGACGATCACGATGCGCGCCTCGACGCTGGCCGCCGTCGTCACCGACGCGGTGGACTGCCTGCTGCATCATCGCTTCCGCCGCGTGGCGATCTTCAACGGCCACTCGGGCAACGCGAGCGTGCTCAATCTCGTCACGCGGCGGTTTCGCCGGACACGCGGGATCGTGATCCCCACGCTCAACGTGCTCGGGCTCACCCAAACCCCCGAGGTGATCGAGCGCGTCTACGGCGGGAAGATCGGGCTCGGCCACGGCGGCGAGCCGATGGGCTCGCTCATGATGCACGTCGCGCCCGGCCGCGTCCAGATGGACCGGGCCGGCGAGTGGGGCCGCCGACAAGTGTTCGGGTGCCCGACCGAGGGCCTCGACACGATCCGGGTGGACGGCATCCGCATCAGCGTACCGCTCGACATGGAGGACGTCACACCGCCGACCGGCAGCTTGTCCGATCCAACGCCGGCCACGCCGGAGCGTGGGAAGCAGCTGTTCGAGAACGCCGTCGACGGATGCGTCAGATTTCTCCGATGGTTCCGGAACGTGGATCCGTACCTCGGGACCGGTGCGGAGCCTCGAATCTAGCAGATCGCGCGGCAGGACCGCCGCAGCCGTCGACCACACTCAGCCCGGCCGACGCACTGGGATCGTAACCATCACCTCACCCGCGCCCGGTGTGTCGGCCGGCCGCGCTGGGCCGCCGGCGCCTGGGGCCGGGGCGGCGTCCCATCCCGTGGGCCGCTCGTGCGTCGCCCGGACGAATGCGTCCCGAAAGATCAGCCGCCAGTTGGAGCGCGGGCGCCCTCGCTGGATTCGGGTGCTCTCCGGTCCGAGCGACCGGAGCACGCGCAGGCACGTGAACAGCGGATGGGGATCGAAGACCATCCGGGGCAGGAATGGCGGATCGTCGCTCTCTGTGTCGGCGCGCCAGCGGACGACGATCCGTACCGGCGGCTCGCCGAGCCAGCGCTCGTACTCGGTCCGAAGGGACGTCACGACGCTGGCGACACGCCGCGGGGACAGGCCCGCGAGCGTGAGGCCGTGGGCGAAGTAGAGGTCGCACAGCGACCGTTCGTCCAGGTACCGAAAACTGCCCCGCCCACTTCCCTCCCGAGCGGGGCACACGGCGCCGACCCTGATGAACTCGTCGAGCCCCCGCGGCGGGACGCCCCACACCGCGCAGACCTCCTGGACCTTGCCCACCTGCATCAGCATGGTCGATCGATCGGCGGCGGCGTCGGGATGCGTCAACTCGATTGGAGGGTGCGGCAATCCCACCGCGGCGTCAAGTAGCGACGCCGCGGTGTCCCTCGGAAGCCTTGCGGGATAAGGCTCGGCGCCTCACCGTAAACTCCTGGCATCGGTAAGACGCTGGCGATACCGACGCAGGGCGCCTCGAGCGGACGGCCGGTCGCGCGGACGCCTACGTCGGCTGACGGGGATCCAGCGCATCCCGCAGGCCGTCGCCGACCATGTTGAAGGCCAGCGTCACGACGAGGATCGCCACGCCGGGAATGACCACGAGCTGCGGGCTGCTGGTGATGTAGTTCCGCCCGACGCTGAGCATCGCGCCCCATTCGGCGGTCGGCGGTTGCACCCCGAGCCCGAGGAAGCTGAGGCCGGACGCCGTGAGGATCGCGGTCGCGAGCCGCAGGGTCGCCTCCACCACGAGCGGCGAGAGGATGTTGGGAAGCACGTGCCGCGCCATGATCACCCGCTCGCTCGCCCCGAGGGCCCGCGCCGCCTGCACGTAGGTCTCCTGCCGGACGAGCAGCGTGGACCCCCGCGCGATGCGCGCGAACGGCGGGATCGAGTTGATCCCGATCGCGATGATCACGTTCACCAGGCCGACGCCGAGCGCCGCGATGATCGCGACCGCCAGCAGGAAGCCGGGCATCGCAAGCAGCACGTCCATGATGCGCATGATCACCGTGTCGCCGGTCCCCCCGCGGTACCCGGCGACGATCCCGAGAGCGGACCCCGACGCGAAGGCGATCGCAACCGCGGCCACCGTGATCACCAGCGTGTCGCGGCCGCCCCACAGGAGCCGGCTCAGGATGTCGCGACCAAGTTCGTCGGTGCCGAGCGGATGGGCCGCCGACGGCGGCGCGGTCGGGTGGATCACATCGAGCGCGATCGGATTGTAGGGCGCCAGCCACGGCGCCGCGGTGCTCACCGCGATGGCGACCGCCAGGACCGCAAGCCCCGCGACCGCGGCGCGATGGCGCGCGAACTGCCGGAGCGCCCGCGTCCCCGGGGTGACGAGCGCCGGGAGCGTCGGCGCTGCGACGGCCATCAGTCGAAGCGGATCCTGGGGTCGACGTACGCGTAGAGCATGTCGACCGCGAGATTGACGACGATGAAGGTGACCGACAGCGCCATCACCGCCGACTGGACGACCGCGACGTCGCGGGAGCGAATGGAATCGACGATCAGCCGGCCGAGCCCGGGGCGGGCGAACACCGTCTCGGTCAACACGGTCCCGCTGAGCAGGTACCCCAACTGGAGCCCGACGACCGTGATGATGGGGATGACCGCGTTGCGAAATGCGTGGCGCATCACCACGGCCCAGCGCGTCACCCCCTTGGCCCGCGCCGTGCGCAAGTAGTCCTGCTGCAGGACATCGAGCATCGCCGAGCGCGCCTGGCGGGCGATGATCGCCGTCGACGCGGAACCCAGCGTGAGGGCCGGCAGGAGGAGCTGTGCGAACGTCCCAGCCCCCGTGCTCGGCAGCCACCGCAGCCCGACGGAGAAGACCATCATGAGCATCAGCCCGAGCCAGAAGATCGGCATCGAGACGCCGACCGCCGCGGCCAGCGACGCCGCGGCGTCCCAGATCGAATGCTGATGCGTGGACGCGGTCACGCCCGTCGCCAGCCCGATCGCGATGGCGATCGTCATTGCGGCGGTCGCCAGTTCGGCCGTGGGCCGGACGCGGCTCGCGATCTCGTACGTGACCGGCCGGTGGGTCACCGCCGATCGCCCGAGATCGAGCCGCGCAAGTCGCCCCAGCCAGCGGGCGTACTGCACGTACACCGGTTGATCGAGCCCGAGCTGCTGGCGGATCGTCTGCACGTCCGCCGCGGTCGCGTCGGTGCCGGCCATGACCAGCGCCGCGTCGCCCGGGATCAGCTTCAGCAGACCGAAGACGATCACCGACACGCCGAGCAACACCGGGATGGCCCACAGGAGCCGCCCCGCGATGTGGCGGAGCATGACGCTACCGGAACGGACTCACGTTCGGCGCAACGCGCCGGGCACGAAGTCCCCGCTCGGCAGCACGACGAACCCCCTGGCGCCGGCCCGCGCGCCCCACAGGTTGGTCAGCTGAAAGAGGTAGATGAGCGGCTGGTCCTGCCAGACCAGCGCCTGCGCGTGCTTGAGAATCGGAAGGCGCTTGGCCTGGTCGAACATGCTACGCTCCTGCTCGAGCAGCCGATCTACCTCGGGGTTGGCGTACCCGGTGCGCTGCTGCGTGCCGGGCACGTTCGTCGCGACGGAATCGTACATCCGGTACAGATGGTAGTCGATGTACGGGCTGCTCTTCAGCAGCGACGTCATCGTGCCGGGACGCGCGTCCGGATCGGATGAACTTCCCGCGAGCAGCGTCGCGAAGTCCATCTGGTGCACCGCGGTGCGGACGCCGAGGTTCGCCCAGTATCCCTGGACCGCTTGCACCACCTGCAGGTCGCCGGCCCAGCGGCCGGCGGTGATATTGATCGTGAGATCCATGCCTCCGCCGTACCCGGCCGCCGCGAGCAACTGCCGCGCCTGGTTCGGATCGTAGGCCACCGGCGCGAAATCGAAGCTCCCCCAGACCCCCGGGATCCCGGGGCTGTTGAGCGGTCTGGCGAACCCCTTCATGATGCCTTGGATGATGGCGTTCTTGTCGATCGCCATGTTGAGCGCGCGGCGCACGCGAACGTCTTTGAGCGGTGGCTTCGTGTCGGCGGGTTCGAGCTCCGCGATGGTCTGCGCCGGGGTCGCGTAGACGACCAACCCCGATTCCCGGCGCAGCGCGTCCATATCCGTGGGCGGCAGGTCCTGGACCACGTCGGCCTCGCCGGTCTTCAACACGACCACCCGCGCGGCAGACTCCGGGATCGGACGGTAGAGAAACCGGCGGACCCGGGGGTTCGGCCCCCAATAGGTGGCGTTGAGCGACGCAGACACATGGTCGTTCGGCACCCACTCCTCGAACACAAACGGGCCGGTCCCGACGGGGTGGCGCCCGAAATCCTGCCCGTACGTCTTCAGCGCCGTGGGGCTGACGATCTTCGCCGAACCGTCCGCCATGAGCAACGGGAAATCCGGGTTTGGCGGATCGGTGACGAACCGCACCGTGTGCTCGTCGGGCGTCAGGACGTCCTTGATAAGCAGGTAGTTCCCGCGCCGCGTGGCCGGCGTGTTCCGATCGAGGATGTGCGCGATCGTCGCCTTTACCGCGTCGGCGCCGAACGGGGTCCCGTCGTGAAACCTGACGCCCGAACGAAGCGTAAACGTCCAGATTCGTCCCCCGCCGCTGGACGTCCACGACGTCGCGAGCGCCGGTTGTATCTGGCCTTTGTCGTTCCATTGCACGAGGCCGTCGAACATCGCGTTGATGATAGCCTGAAACGGGCCGGTCCCAACCGCGGGGTCGAGGCTGTTGGGTTCGGTGCCGTCCACGACGACGAACGTGGCGTCCCGTCCCACCGCCGCCGACGAGGCGGCCCGGGCGGCGGACGAGAACAGGAGGGACGGCGCCGTGACCGCACCCGCGGCCAACGCGGCCGCTCCGACCCGCACCGCGGCCTGCTTCAGGAGTTCGCGACGCCGCATCCGCTTCATCCCGTGGTCCGCCTCCCCGTCATCCCGATCCTCCACTGTCTACGCCGCCCCGCCGTCGCCGGACGCCGCGGCTTCCGGCGCCGCCGCCGTCGCGCCGCGCGGCTTGAACCCGTAGACTTCCGCGGCGGTGTCGTGGAAGATCCGGCGCTGTAGGTCCGGCGCCAGCCGCGGGAACGCATCCGCTGGGGAATCGAAGTCCCAGTGCGGGTAGTCCGACGCGAACATCAACGTCTGTTCCGCGCGGTTCCACCTGAACACTTCCAGCAACTGCGACGGCTGATCGGGCTCCTCGAGCGGCTGCGACGTGAACCGCACGTGCTCCCAGACGTACTCGCTCGGCGGCTTCCGCACCCACGGCGTCTGGTCGCGAAGGCCCCGGTAGTCAGCGTCGAGTCGCCACAGGAACGGCGCCAGCCAGGCGTACCCTCCTTCGATGAACACGACGCGAAGCTTCGGGAACTTCTCGAACACGCCCTCGAAGATCAGGCTCGTGAGGTGGGTCATGTAGCCCTGCGGCCGGACCTGGCGGTTCTCCACATAGTAGGAGCCGTAGCCCGCCACCGACGGCTGCCCGTTGATGCCGGTGCCCTCGCTGCCGGTGTGGAGCGCGAACGGGAGGCCGAGCGCCTCGCACGCCTCGAAGATCGGATGGTAGTACCGGTTGCCGTACGGGAGCCGGGCGCCGTTCGCCACGAGCACCTCGACGATGCCCGGATGCGGGCCGATACGCTCGATCTCCTTGACGGCCTGCGGCACGTCCTGCGTCGCGATCAGCATTGCGCCGCGCAGCCGCGTGTCCGCGGCGAGCCAGTGCTCGATTACGAACTCGTTGTAAGCGTGTGCGAGCGCCGCCGCGTAGTCGGCGTCCGGCAAGGTGCCGAGCGGCCGCAACTCCTGGCCGAGCAGGATCGCGTACTCCACATCGTACTTGTCGAGCAGTTGCTCCCGCACGAGCTCGATGCTGGACCCCGCGTAGCCCTCTTTCGGCCAGGAGTCCGCGCGGTACCCGCGATCGCCCCCGTTCAGATAGCCTCCGCCCGGCATGTTGATGCCCCACTGCTTGACGTCCTCCCGGTAGACACGCGGCAGATAGGGCAAAAGCTCGCTCATGCTCCGGTCCTTGAACCGGTTGTGCACGTCACAGTCGATGATCGGCAGATGTGCGGCGGTTGCCATTGCGCGTCCCTCCTTCGCCCCCGGCGGCCGGGCCCGGCCCGCGGTCAGGCGTGCAGGATCACCAGATCGCCTTCGGTGGTGACCGGAAACGTCTCCAGGGTCACGTCTTCCAGTTCCACGCGCTCCACCGTGACGTCGTAGGTCTTGACCCGCATGCGATGGGGATTGAAATAGGTGCGCCCCGTCTCGATCTCGAACTCCCAGCCGTGCCAGGGGCACTGGATGATCTCATCGTCACGCGCGTAAACGCGCTCGTACGGCCGCCCCGGGAGCGTCGTCCCCTTGATCCTGCCGAGGCACAGCGGCGCCCCCTGATGGGGACAGCGATTCCGCAACGCGAAGAGCCGGCCTCGGATGTTGAACACACCGATCGACCGGCCATCGACGACCACCACCTTGCGGCTGCCCGGCGGCAACTCGGCCAGACGCCCTACCACGCATCGCGACATCGGAGGCGCACCTAGCGTACCGAGGTCTCTCTACGCGAACAGGTTCGGCGAATCCTCTCCACCGGTGGGACCGTCGCACGCGCGCGGCGAACCCACCGTTCGTGCGACCGGCGCGGGGATCCCGGGCCGGCGCGCGCACCCGCCCCAGGAGGACGAGCGTGCCCGTCGACGCATTGACCGCGCGTGGAGCGTACAACTCGCTGACGGACGTCGCCGGCGTGCGCGTCGGCCACGTCACCCTCATCTCCGGGGACGGCCCGCTCGTCCCGGGGCGCGGCCCCGTGCGCACCGGCGCAACCGCGATCGTCCCTGGAGACGACGTCCTGCGGGGGAAGTTCGTCGCCGGGGTGCACGTGATCAACGGCTTCGGCAAGGCGACGGGCATCCCGCAGGTGGAGGAAATGGGGCGCCTCGAGACGCCGGTCTTGCTGACCAGCACGCTGTGCACGTGGCGCGTCGCCGACGGCGTGGCGGACTATCTGCTGCAGCGTCATCCCGAGATCGGACGAACCGCGCCCACCTGCAACGTCGTGGTCGGCGAGTGCAGCGACGCGCGCCTGAACGACATGCGAGGCCGGCACGTTCGCGCCGAGCACGCCGTGATGGCGATCGAGGCCGCGACAGACGGCCCGGCACCGGAAGGCGCGGTCGGCGCCGGCACCGGCATGGTCTGCTACGGCTTCAAGGGAGGGATCGGTTCGGCTTCACGCCGCGGCCGCTCCGAGGCGCTCCGCCGCGACGTGACCGTGGCCGGCCTCGTGCTGGCAAACTTCGGCCAGCGCCCGTCGCTCCGGATCCACGGCTGCCCCGTGGGTGCGCTGCTCGAGGAGCCGCCCGCCCCCGGCGGCGCCGACCCCGTCGAGCCGGATCGCCCCGACCCGTCCTCCGCCGATTCGGGTCGGGGCGGCTCGGTCATCGTGGTCCTCGCGACCGACGCGCCCTTGACCTCCCGTCAGCTCACCCGTGTGGCACGGCGGGCCGCCGCGGGACTCGCGCGCACGGGATCGGTGTACCATCACCACAGCGGGGATTTCGTGCTGGCCTTCAGCACGGCGCGCGCGTACCCTCCGTATCTCGCGGATGAGGGAGATCTCATCAACCCGTTTTTCGAGGCCGCCGCCGATGTCACCGAAGAAGCCGTCATCCGCGCGTTGTTGTGTGCCCGTCCCATGACCGGCCGCGACGGCTACCACGTGGAGGCACTGTCGGCCGCACGGCTGCGCGCGGTCTGGCGTGATTGGCACGCGGGCGCCGACGGCGGAGGGCCCGACGGCCTCGATCTCCAGACCCTTGCGGGGCCGCGGCTCCGAGAGTAACGCGAACAGGAGCGGGTGAAGATGCGCATCACGGCGATTGACGCGATCCCGGTCTCGGTCCCGAAGAACCATCCATCCACGAGCGCGCTGGGGAGGTTCGACAGCGCCGAGTCCGGGATCGTCCGGCTGCGCACCGACGCCGGCGTCGAGGGCGTCGGCGAGATCTCGATCCTCTGGCACGGCGGTGGGGCGGCGCTGTGCCGAGACGTCACCGACCGGCTCGCGCCGGCGCTGGTCGGCGACGACCCCCGGCAGATCGTGCGCATCCACGCCCGACTCGAACAGCTCTGCCAGTTCGGGTACCATACGCAGCCGGTGCGGGCCGCGCTAGACATGGCGATGTACGATGCGGTGGGGAAGCATCTCGGCGTCCCGGTGTACGCGCTGCTCGGCGGCAAGGCGCGCGATCGAATCGACCTGTCGATGTCGGTCCACATGGCGCCGCCGGACGAGATGCTCGCGCAGACCGCGCGGTTCGTCGACGCTGGGTTCCGCACGGTCAAGGTCAAGGTCGGGATCGACCGCGACGCCGATGTCTTGGTGGTCCGGGCGATCCGCCGGACGTTCGGCGACCGGTTGCAGATACGGGTTGACGCCAACATGGGATGGCGAAGCCCGAAGGAGGCGCTGGAGATGATCCGGCGGCTCCACGAGCACCGGATCCTGTCGGTCGAGCAACCCCTGCCCCCCCACCAGCTCGAGGGCTTGGCGTTCATCCGCGCGCACTCGGAGGTCCCAGTGATGGTCGACGAAAGCGTGTGGCCGCCGGCGGACGCCTGGCGGGTGATCCAGGCGGGCGCCGCGGACATCATCAACGTCTACGCCGTGGAAAGCGGCGGGCTGTATCCCTCCCTCAAGATCTTTCATCTGGCCGACCTGGCAGGGATCGAGTGCGCGATCGGCAGCATGCCCGAGTTCGGGTTCGGCACGGCGGCGCAGGCCCATCTCGGAGTCACGGTGCCCACGCTCCGGCACCCGAGCGACGTCGCCGGCGCCTGGTACCAAGGAGACGATCTGATCCGCGAGCCCCTCAGGATCGAAGACGGTTACGCGTACCCGCCGGAGGGGCCGGGGCTCGGCGTCGAGGCAGATTGGGACAAGATCGAGTTCTATCGCATGGACGCGTAGCCCGCGCTCGCCGTCACGATCACGGGCGTCGGGTTCGTCCCTGGTGGCACGCGCAGGGACCGATCCGCGCTCGCCGTAGGTTCGCCGCTCGGCACCGGATGCGCGCACCCCCCCTGGGGGCCGCGTGGGCCCATCTCTTCACGCGCGTGTCCAGTTGACGACCTCGCCGCGCCGATGCCGCGCCGGTGTGGCGCGCGGCAGGACCGCCGCACCACCTCGCTCGGTCACCTCACGAGGGGCACCCCGGTCAGATGGGACGAGCATCCCATCTGGGCGACCTGAGACGAGTTCCGGCCGCCGAGGACGGCCGAGCTCTCCGACCGGCACGGGAAGAGGGTTCGGCTGATGAAGGAGAATGGAGTGCGATATGAGTGGGGCCCCCTGCCCGATATTGTCTGTGGTCGTCTGCACGCGCAACAGGCTCAGCAAACTGCACCGCTGTGTGGAGGCGTTGCGCTCGGTGACTACGGCGCGTGATTGGGAACTCGTAATCGTTGATAACGGGTCAACCGACGGGACGAGTAAATACTTAGCTTCCATCGACCACACGCGATTGAATCGCGCCCAGGTGACCACGGTGTGTGAGCCAAGACGCGCGCTAGCTGCGGCCAGGAACACGGGCTGGCGTATTGCCCGTGGAGACATCGTCGCCTTCACGGACGACGATTGCTACGTGTCCAGAGACTACGTGGATGCGGTCATTCAAGTCTTCGAGGATGACCCACACCTCGGTTTTGTGGGCGGTCGCATTTTGCTGTTCGACGCCTCGGACTACAGAATCACCATCCAGGAATCTCCAGATCGACGTGAGTTTCGACCGCGGACATTCATTGCGACCGGCGTCGTGCAAGGCGCGAACCTCGCATTCCGGAGAACGGCCCTTGCGCAGATCGGGGGATTTGACGAACACCTAGGCGCTGGGACGCCGTTTCCCTGTGAGGATATCGACGCAGCGGCCGCTGTTCTCTGGTCCGGAGTGGCCGGCGTCTACGATCCCAGACCGGTGGTCTTTCATCATCATGGCAGGCGAACCGAGCACGAAGCGCAGGCGCTCATGCGAATCTACGACACAGGCCGAGGAGCCTACTATGCAAAATACATCCTGCGAAGCGCCTCCAGATCAGTATACACCAGGGCGTGGCTACGAAACATCAGAAACGACTGCGTCGAGGCTATCCGGGGAGGCCGTGTTCCGCGGCGATCGCTAAGAGAACTCTCCACCGGCCTGCGGTACGCCCTCCAACGCTGAGCGCGAATGCTGATTCTCCGGCAGTCGGAGCGTTGATCGCGGGCACGCTCCAGATCTGTGACGGGTCCACTGTCCTCGCCGCGCCGGGTGTGTCGTTCGCGGCTGCCGGAGAGGCGACCTCGGCGATCGGGTGCGGACCACACGGGCCGGGGCGGCGCGTACGTCCGTGCGGCGCGTTGTGTCGCGTGCCGTCCCGTACGATCACGGAAGATGAGGGCGAAACGGCGCGGCGCACCACCCTCGCAAGGCCGAAGAGAATTGGATGACACCTTGGTTGCGGTATCTGATCGCGTTCGTCGTCGGTTGTCTTGGATTCACAAACGTCCCATTCGGGCTCTTCGTGCCCGGCACGCTCAAGGAATGGAGAGGGAGCTCTTGGCAGTTGGGGAACACCCTTACGGGCGACAGACTCAACGTACTCGTGGTGGCGCTCCACGTCATGGCGGGAATCGCAACGCTCGCCTGTGCAGTTGCCAGTGGATTCGCCCCTTCGGCTCCGGGATGGTGGCGTCCGCTGGCCATCGTTGGCGCAGCGACCGGCAGCGTGGGTTTTGCGATTGTCTGGGACGGACAGATCCAATTTCTGGCCCCGGAAGATGCCATCGGCGCAGGCATCAGCCTGATGCTTCTCGTGTGCGCGATTGCGGTTCCACGAGTCTTCGGCTGAGGCGCCCAACAAAGAGGATGCCGTACAGATCGGAGCGGATGCAGCATGACCATGGGACGTCGTGCAATCGAGATTGCTACGTCGGTCGTGTGCACCGTCTTGCGTCTTATCGGTTTGATCCACTCGCCGATCCCGAACGGACGTGCTGGCAATTCACCTGGCCGGGTATCGGCGGGCCGTCAGCTGGAGTGTGCTCTCCGCAGGGACCTTCTCGGCGGGTTGCCGTTCAGTCGGCATCGTCTCTTCTCTGAGGTTTCCGCACGGTGATCGCTCTCAAGATCACGATCGTTGGGTTTGCGATCGCCGCGATCGTGTGCGGATGGATCGTGACCCTGGCGAAATCCGCAAGCCGGCGGGATCGGCGCTAGCCGAGCGTCTTGCGACGCCCTCGCCGGGGGACACGGGCGACGGGCGAGCCTGGCGTCCCGCGCCGGGGGTCCTCCACGAACCGGCTGAGCACGTTGCGGGTAATCGTCGAGACGGCCGGGTCCACGAGCAACGACGCGCAGTACGTGATGGAGCCAACGGAGAAGACCGCGCCGCCGCTTGGGGCTTCGTAGTACGCCATTTCGGAGCCTCCGTCGTCGGGATTGACCCCTTTCGCCAGGAGTCTCGTGCCCGGCGGCGAGAACCGGCTCATCTTATCGGTCTCGTGCCCCGACGCGCCCCCGTGCACGCGCTCGTGCAGGCTGGCCTCGCCGAACAGATCGCCGTCGCGCAGCCCTGTGCCTGCAAACGCCCAGTGCGACGCGTTGACGGTACGGTACGGTACGGTGCGGCCGTCATGATGCCGGTCTCGCTGCACACGACGCCGAGCAGGTTCGCCTCGGACTCCACGGTCCGGTGAAATCGGCTCTCGAGGTAGGCGCCCGGACGGTCGGGGTCCTGCATCCCAAGCGAGCCCGCCTCGCTGTCGAGGTGGGTCTTACAGCGCACGCTGTACTCGTCCAGAAACTCCACCTCGCAATTGAGGCCGTTCCCGCCGAGGTACATCAGCCGTCCGCCCCGAGTGTGGACCCACTCCTTCACGCGTTCGTACATGAGACGCGACCAGTACTCCGGGTGAATCGGAAGGATTAACACGCGGTACCGGTCCAGGTCGAGCGCGCCCGTGTGTAGCTGCGGCTCCGCATAGTAGTCGTACGGGACCCCCTCCCGCTCCAGCCACGCGAGCAGGCGCCATTCGCCCGGCGCCTGCGCCGATGCGATGCGCCCTTCGATCGGGTGCGTGACCACCTCGTCCTCGGGCACGTGGTTGCCGATCTCGGGCCGGTCGAACGACAGCGGCAGATAGGCCTCGTCCCGTGGGCTCCACACCTTGAGCGAATCGGCGAGCTGGTACCGGGACAACTCCTGACGGGCGTTGACGGTCGGCTCCGACGGCAGCCCGCTCGGGTTGATGTAGTTGCTGCGGCCCCCGAAGTTATTGTACGCGTTCCAGGTGATGCTGCACGCCAGCACCGCGACCTGCGCGCGAGGCGCGGCGGGGGCGACGACCCAGGGAAACGAAAAGAAGGCGCCAGACGCCGCCTTCGCGTGGAAATAGTACAGGCCCGACGCCGCGGGAGCCTCGATGCGCTGCCCGTGGTGGGAACTGCCGTACCCGACCGAGTTCCACCGCACCCCGGTCTGCGTGTAGTCGCCGTCGGGCGTGATCTGCATCACGGCCCGCGGTCCGTGTTCGTCGAACCATCCCAAGAGGCGCACGAACTCCTTCGTCTTACCGTACCGCCACAGGCTCAACCGGTACGGTCCGACGGAGTGCACGCGGAACTCCGACCGCTCCCCGGCGCGGACCCACTTCGGCCACGCGTAGCCCAGCAGTCCGTCGGAGAGCAACCGGAACGAGACCGGCGCGCCGTCGGCGATCCACGCGATCACGCGCTTCGCGCCGAACCCCGGCCGCGCGAGAATCACCTGATACTCACCGGGCACAACGTCGGCAAACACGCGGCCGCTCGCCGTCGACTGCGCGATTGCAACCGTCCGCCCGTTCTGCCGGAACTCCAGCGCCGCGTCAACGACCGCGACGTAGTTCTCGTCGCTCACGTAGCCCACGAACATACACGCCTCCACCTGCGCCGGCTTCGGATCGCGGCGCGCCCGATAACCGCCGTCACCGGGAGCCCAGGATCACGCACGACGTTCGATGCCTCACACCCCGCTCACGTGCGTTCGCTGTCGAGCGCCGCCATCTGCGCGGGCGCGTAACGCCCGCCCGCAGCGGAATCAGCCGGGACGGCCCGCTCGATGCGGGCCAGGTCGCCGGTCGTCAGATCGACATCCAGGGCTCCCAGCGCGTCGGCCAACTGGCCGCGGGTGCGGGCGCCGACCAGCGGAATCACGTCCCCTCCGCGCCCCAGCACCCAGGCCAGCGCGAGTTGCGCGACGGTGATCCCTTTCGCCGTCGCGACCTCGCGGAGCGCGTTCACCAGCGTGAGATTGTGCTCGAAGTTGGCGCCCTGGAAGCGCGGGTAGTGTCCCCGACCATCCCCCGCCGGCCGCGGTCCCGCGGCGGCCCGTCCACCGAGGAGTCCGCGCGACAACACGCCGTAGGCGACGAGCGCGATCCCGAGCGTGCGCAGCGTGGGGCGGATCTGCCGTTCGACGCCGCGGCTCAGAAGCGAGTACTCAATCTGGAGCGCGGCGATCGGATGGACGGCGTGCGCTCGGCGTATCGTTTCGGCCGACGCTTCCGACAGACCGAGGTGGCGCACGTAGCCGGCCCGGATCAGGTCGGCGATCGCGCCAACCGTGTCCTCGATCGGCACGGCGCGGTCGACGCGCGCCGGCTGATACAGATCGACGTAGTCGGTCCCGAGCCTGCGGAGTGTGTACGAGAGGAAGTTCTTGACGGAAGAGGGGCGGCCGTCGAATCCGAGGTACGATCGGTCGGGTCCCCACTGCGCGCCGAACTTCACGCCGAGGAAAACCCGCGCGCGCCTTCCGCCGACGAGCGCCTCGCGCAGCAGCATCTCGTTGTGCCCCATGCCGTAGAAATCCCCGGTGTCCAGGAGGGTGACCCCGGTGTCGAGCGCGTCCCGGATCGTGGCGACGCTCTCGGCGTCGTCCGCCGGTCCGTAGGCGCCGGACATCGCCATGCACCCCAACCCGATCGCGGACACCTCCGGCCCGTTGCGTCCCAATCGGCGTACCAGCATGCGTCGGTTCCTCCTCGCCGCCCCAACCTCAGTATCCCGCGGCAGGTGACCACTGCCAAGACCGCTCGTCTGTGTCACCCGATACTGCGCCCGCGCGGCGAACCTGCGATGCGCGGTCCCGCGTGCCGCGCCTCGCGCTGGGGGGGGCCTTTACAGCAGGCGGCCCGCGATGTAATCGGCCGTGCGGGTGGCAAGCGCGACCATCGTGAGCGTGGGGTTGACGGGGCCCGGCCCCACGAACGCGCTGCCGCCCACGACGAACAGGTTGGGACTCCCGTGCACGGCGCCGAACGAATCCACGACGCTGTCGCGCGGCCCGCGGCCCATCCGGCAGGTGCCCATGTGATGACATCCCGAGTAGACGCTCTCGACCGGCTCGAACTCGGCGCGCCGCGCGCCCGTTGCCGCGGCGACCCGCTCGAAGAGGCCGCGTCCGAAGCGGTACGTCTCGTGGTCGAACTCGGTGAGCTCATAGTGCACGTGCGCGTAGGGATCCCCGAAGCGGTCGCGCGTCTCCGACAGCGTCACGACCCGCCGCGGGCTCGGGTCGCTTTCCGCGTGAACCGTCAGCATCCGCTGCGCCCGGGTGGGCCGGAGGGCCTCGAGGACGTCCGAGCCCGTCGTCGCGCCGTCGGTTGAGCGTTCAGGCGGCGGCACGATGTTGGAGGAGAACTCGAGTTTGACCGCGCCGTGCGCCCCACGCCCCGGCGGGTCGATGAACTGGTAGCTCTGCCCGGTGAACCGGCCGACCTCGCCAGGATACAACGGCTCGGCATAGTGTAGGCGCCCGGTCCAAAGATGGTGGAACGCGAGATAGTGCCCGACGACGTCGCCGAGCCGAAGCCCGCCGAGCGATCGGTCCTGGCGCGAGAGCAGTAGCAGTCGCGCGTTTTCGATCGCCCCGCCGGCCACGACGATCACGTCCGCGCCGTGGTCCCGGTCGGCGGCCCCGCCGTCCGGCCGGACCACGAGCGCCGTCGCCCGGCCCGACCGGTCCGCGACGATGCGCCGGACCGCGGTTTGGGAATGCACCGCGCACGCGCCCGTGGCGACGGCGCGCATCAAATGATAGTTGGGCGAATACCGGGCCCCGATCGGACACACGTCGCACGCCCCGAAGTTCTGGCAGGCCGGGCGCGCGCCGTAGGCCTGGCGCGTCGCGGCCTGCGGCGTTGTATGTAACGTAATGCCGTGTGCGGCGAGCCGTCCGGCGAGCACGCGGTCACCGTAGCTCAACTCGAACGGCGGCAGGGGATACGGCCGGGATCTCGCCGGTGCGAACGGGTTGTCCGCATCCGTACCCGAGACTCCGAGCAGCGCCTCCGCCCGACAGTAGTACGGCTCCACCTCATCGTAGGTGATCGGCCAATCGTCCCCAAACCCGTACTGGCTCTTCGTGCGAAAATCGGGCGGGCGCAAGCGGGGGGTAATGGCGCCCCAATGGGTCGCGGACCCGCCGACGACGATGTGGCGCTCGTCGTTGAGATCGCGGTGGTAGTCGCCAGAAAGCGTGAGTCCCTGCAGGTCGTCTGGCGGAGCGTACGCCGGATTCTCGTACCCGTGCAGGAACCGGTCCTGAAACTGCGGCGCGTGCGGGTACGGATAGTCGCCGCCCTTCTCAAACACGTCGACCCTGTATCCCCGCTGCGCCAGCAGAAACGCGATGACGGTCCCGCAGACCCCCGAGCCGACAACAGCCACGGTGCGTCCGGTCATCGCATGTCAGCGTCCGCTTGCCAGCCGGTTGCTCATCGGGAGCGGACCCGGCTAACCGGGCGCGCGCCGGTAGCGGTCGAGGCCCCGCGGCACACCCGGCCATCCGTGATACCCGAGCGCCACCCAGGCGTCGGTGCGGGCAAACAACGCGAGCGTTTCGCCGAGCACGAAGCGGTCAAACGTGGGCCACTCGGCGTCGAGCATGTCGACGCGCAGCCGGTCCACGACCGTCGCCGGATGCCTCGAGCGGACCGCCCGGGCCAGAATCCTTGCGCGCACGGCCGCAGCACACGCGACGAACGGCCGCCCGGCCGAGCGGATCGCGTCGCGATCCACCGCTCCGGCAAACCGTTCGTAGAGCGCGAAGTATCCTCGAAGGTGTTGCGCCCGCCAACGGTAGTACTCCTCGTAGTGGCTGGGCTCGACGGGATACCCCGTGACCGCCTGTGCGGCGGCCACGAGCGTGGCCACCGTCGACGCGGCGAGCGTCCCGGTCGGAGCGTCGCCGAGCGCCGGCTCCGGCGGCCGGCGGCGGACGATGTCGAGCACGCGCCACGCCCCCAGCGACGCCGCCGTCGCCGAAAGCAGAAGACCGATTCCGAGAAACCGCCGCCTCGAGAGCACGATCGCACCTTTCGCGAGGCGCCCGTTGCGGGCGCGTCTTCCCGACGTGCCTGTCAGCACTACGGTGGTGCGCCGAGCCCTTCCTCCCCTTCTACGCGAGCGCGAGATCGCCACGACCGCCGCGTGAAGGCCGCTGGGAGGGACGGAGAGTCCTGGAAGGGGCTTGAACCAGCAGGGGATGGCGGGTCGGTTGCATAATGCATGTAGCATGCGATCTGCGCCCGAGACGCCGCCTCTCGAGTTCAAGACCAGAGAGCAGGCGGCCTACGAGTCTATCCGGCAGGCCATCATCCAGGGCCGGTGGGGACCGGACGAGCCGGTGGTGGTCAGCCGGATCGCCGCCGGCCTGGGCGTCAGTCGCATCACGATCGCGAACGCCCTGAAGCGTCTTGCGGGAGAGGGGTTCGTCCGCCTCACCCCGCACAAAGAAGCGGTCGTCGCGCGGCTCGACCCCGACGGGGTGCGCGAGATCTACCTCATGCGGGCCGAGTTGGAAGCGCTGGCGACGCGCGAGGCGGCGTCCCGCATCTCCGCCGACGATTTCGACCAGGCCCGCCGGCTGAACGAGACGGTGCGCCAGCGGCGCGCGGAACTTCCGGCCGCGATCCACGCGCTTCGCGCCGCCGACCGGGCGTTTCACCGTCACGTGCGGAGCACGGCCGGCATGCCACGCCTCGATCAGGTCCTCGAAAATCTCGCGGATCAGTGCGAATACTACCGCTCGCGCCTCCTCGATCCCAGCCGGCTGTCCGCGCCCGATCCCGCGGCGCACGCCGCGCTGCTCGAGTTGCTCGCGAGGCACGACACCGACGCTGCCGGCCGCCTGATGCGCGACCACGTCCTCGGCGGCATGCGCACCGTGCTCTCCACGCTGGGGCGGCAGGCGTGAGCCGGTCGCCGATCGTGGCCACGCTCGACCGGCTGCCCCGGTTTCCGCTTGCCGTGCTGCCCACGCCGCTCGAGCACGCGGCGAACTTGTCGCGGGCGCTCGACATCCAGCTCTGGATCAAGCGAGACGACCTCACGGGCCTCGCACTCGGCGGAAACAAAGTCCGCAAGATCGAGTACCTCGTGGGCGACGCGCTGGCCGAAGGCGCGACGTCGCTGTTGACGACCGCCGCGGCGCAGTCCAACTTCTGCCGCGTCGCCGCCGCCGCGGGAGCGCGCGCCGGACTCCGAGTGGGTCTGCTCCTGCGCGGCACCGGCACGGAACCCATCCAAGGCAACCTGCTCCTGGACCATCTGCTCGGCGCGGAAATCCGCTTCACGGATCAGATGGATCCGTACGCGGAGGGCACTCGACGCCGTCTCGACGCGTGGGTCGAAGAGGAACGCGCCCGCGGAGAGAGACCGTACCTGATCTATCTCCACGGCGGCTCGCACGCCGGGGCGCTCGCCGCGGCGGCGTATGTGCAGGCCGCCGTGGAGCTCGACGCCCAGTGTCGCGCCGGGGGGATACATCCGGACCACCTCTACGTGGCCGTCGGCTCCGGGAGCACACTCGCCGGCCTGCTCGTGGGGGCGCGGGGTCCGGCCGAGGGCCTCGCATCTACGTGTATCACCGGCGTGTGTGTCGGCGCCCTCTCAGACGTCGTGGACACAAAGGTGCGGGAGTTCGCCCGAGCCGCGGCCGCGCTGCTCGGCGCGCCCGTGCCCAACGAGCCCCTGCGGCTCGACGACGGGGAGCGCGGCGACGCGTACGGCGTCCCCACGGCCGCCGCCCTTGCCGCGATCCGAACCGCCGCCATGTCGGAAGCGCTCATCTTCAACCCCGTCTACACCGGTAAGGCGTTCGCCGCGCTGCTCCGTGATGTCGCGCAGGGAACCGTCGCCCCGGGGAGCACGGTGGTCTTCATCAACACCGGCGGAGATCCGCTCATCTTTGCGAACGCGGCGCATCTGGCGGGACCGCTGGGCCAGGCGCACCGCGCCGGGACGGCCCAGTAATCGAGGAGGTGTGTCGATGGCACGCGATCGGAGAGAACACGGAATGCGGCGGGTGACCCGCCGGCAGTTCCTCGACAACGCGGCTCTCGCGGCAGGCGCCGCGGCCGGCGGTGTGCTGCTCGGCGCGTACGGCCGGGCGGTACCGTCAGCCTACGCGGCTGCGGCCGCGCCGACCGGGGAGTTGCGCGTCTCGCTTCCCGCGCGCATCGTCGCGCTGGACCCGATGGGCGCCCAAGCCGCCGAGGAATCGGTGCGCGTCGTATCGGCCCACGTCTTCGATACGCTCGTTGCGCGCGACACGCGCACCCGAGGGTACCGCCCGGCGCTCGCCGTCAAATGGGAGACACCGGACCCAACCACCTGGGTGTTCACGCTCCGCCCCGGGGTCAAGTTTCACGACGGCACGACGCTCAGCGCCCGGGACGTCAAGGCGTCGCTGGAGCGAATGATCGCGCAGAAGGGACCGTTTGCGCCGTTGTGGGTGGCGATCGACACCGTCGACGCGCCCAACGACACCACAGTTCGCGTCAAGACGAAGACACCCGTCGGGACGATGCTGGCCAACTTATCGCTGCTCTCGATCCTGCCGGCCGCCTCGATGAACAACGCCGGCTTCTTCAACCGTCCGATCGGGTCCGGCCCGTTCCGCGTGACATCCTACCGGCCGGACAGCGAGCTGGTCCTGGACGCGAACCCCGGATACTGGGCGACGCCGCCCGGGATCAAGACCCTCCGGTTCCGAGACATCCCGGAGATCGCCGCGCGCGTCACGGCGTTGATCACGGGCGAGGTCGACCTCACGTACGGATTGCCGCCGGATCAGCTCGCTTCGCTGCGGAGTAACGCGGACCTCAATGTCCAGACCACCCCCTCGTACCGCTACTACTTCATCTGGATGAACGTCAAGCGCAGTCCGTTCACCGACAAGCGCGTGCGGCAGGCGATGATCTACGCGCTGGACATCAACACGATGCTGAACACGTTGTTGAAGGGCATTGCGCGGCCGATGACCGCGCCGATCCCGTCCACGGTGTTCGGGTACGCACCACAGCGCCCGTACGGGTACGACCCGGCGAAGGCCAAGCAGTTGCTGGCCGCGGCCGGCCACGCCAACGGGTTCGACACCTCGATGATTTGGAACCCCGGCTCCGGACCGCAGGACCGTGAGGTCGCGCAGGCGCTGTTCTCGTACTGGAACGCGGTCGGCGTGCGGGTCAAGGACGCGCAGGCGGAGCGGGCGCAGTGGCTCGACCGGCTCCTCAAGCTGGATTGGGATCTCGACCTCCAGACGAACATCGTCATCACCGGCGACTCGGATTTCGTCCTGCACCGTCTGTACACGACCCAGGCGAACCGCATGGGGTACGCCAACCCGCAGGTGGACCACCTGCTCGATTTGGCCGCCCAGTCGGTGGACCAGAACAACCGGAAGGTCTACTACGGCCAGGTGTGCGAGATCCTGTGGGACGACGCGGTCGGTGTGTACCCGTTTGAGCTGATCGAGACCTACGTGTCGCGCAAGTCGGTGCAGGGATTTGTCCCGACGCCGACGTTCCCGACGTTTACCTCCGTCACCGTGAAACGGTAACGGGCGGGCGCGCGGTGCGCAGCGACCGGGCATGAACCCGTGACGTCGTATCTCGGCGGCCGGCTGGTCTATGCCCTGTTCGTACTGTGGGGCGCGCTGACGATCGTGTTCGTCGCGGTCCGGGTGATCCCCGGGGACCCCGCACAGATGATGATCGGCTCGGAGGGCACGCGCCAGGACGTGGAGGCGCTGCGCCACCGCCTGGGGCTCGACCAGCCGCTCGCGACCCAGTACACGCGGTATCTGGCGGGCGCGACCCGGTTGGACTTCGGCGCGTCGCTGCGGCTGGAGGAACCGGCGACGCAGGCCGTGTCCGAGCGGCTGCCGGCGACGGCGCTCCTGGCCGGGAGCGCGATGGCGCTAGCCGTCGCGGTCGGCCTCCCGCTCGGCATCCTGGCCGCGATTCGCATCCGGTCGGCGGTCGACTACGTGGTGTCGATCGCCTCGCTCCTCGGACAGTCCGTGCCGAACTTTTGGCTCGGGATCATGTTCATCCTGATCTTCGCGCGCCAGTTTCGCTGGCTGCCGAGCGCCGGGATCGGCGGGATGCAGCATCTCGTGCTGCCGGCCGTGACGCTCGCGCTCCTGCTGATCGGCGTGCTCACGCGCCTCGTGCGCAGCGGCCTGCTGGAAGTCGTGGACGAGGACTACATCCGGTCGGCGTACGCCAAGGGGCTGACCCGGCGCGCCGTCATCGCCCGGCACGCGCTCCCCAACGTACTGATCCCGGTCGTCACCATCGTGGGGCTGCAGTTGGGCAACCTGCTGGCCGGGGCGGTGATCGTCGAGACCGTGTTCGCGTGGCCGGGCGCGGGGCGCCTGCTCGTCGATGCGATCAGCAATCGCGACTATCCGGTTGTGCAGGTCGGGGTCCTGTGCATCACCGCGGGGTTCATCCTGATCAACCTGCTCGTCGACGTGAGCTACGCGTACATCGACCCACGGATTCGCTACCGATGACCGCCGCGGCGATGAGCGCACCGGTCTCGATGTCGTCTGTGCCCGCCGCGGTCGGCCGTGCGCGCCGGCGTCTCCTGTGGTGGAGCGCGCCGCTGGCGGCGTTTGCGTTCGTGGCCGTGGTCGGTCCGATGTTGGTGCCGTACGACCCGGTCACGGTCCGCCTCGCGGACCGCCTGGCGCCCCCGGGGACGCTCTTGCCGGACGGGCCGCGGGCGTGGCTCGGGACGGATCAGGTCGGCAAGGACCTCGTCGCGCAGGTGCTCCAGGGCGCGCGCATCTCGCTCATCGTCGGTGTCGCCACCGTGCTCGCGGCCGGCGCGGTCGGCCTCGCCGCGGGCGTCGCGGCCGGGTACCGCGGCGGGGTGCTGGACGCGGTGCTGATGCGCCTCGCCGACCTGCAGCTGGCGTTCCCGTCGATCCTGCTCGCGATCCTGATCGCGGCGGTGCTCGGTCGGAGCGTCGCGAACGTGATCATCACGCTGTCCGTGACGCGCTGGGTGACGTTCGCGCGGATCGCGCGGGCGTCCTCGCTGGTCACGAAAGAACGGGAGTTCGTCACGGCCGCGCTGGCCACGGGCGCGGGCACGCTCCGGCTGGTGTGGCGCCACATCGTGCCGTTCACGGTCACGCCGCTCGTCGTGGTCGCCACGGTCGAGCTCGGCCTGGTCATCCTGGCCGAGGCGTCGTTGAGCTTCCTCGGACTCGGCACGACGCCGGCCCACCCGTCGTGGGGCCTCATCATCGCCAACGGGCGGGACTACCTGACCACCGGCTGGTGGATCTCCACGATTCCAGGCCTCGCGCTCAGCGTGGTCGTGGTGACCGTCGGGCAGTTCGGCGACGCCGTGCGGGACTATTTGGATCCCCACACGGCGTCGAGATAGCGGGACGACATCGAGGGGAGGTCGCACGGTGGAGTTGCGAACGTTCGGGCAGAGCACGCTGCGGTCGTCGGCGATCGGCCTCGGCACGTGGCCGATCGGCGGCGCGCGGTATGGACCGAGCGACGACCGCGACGCGATCCGGACGATCGCCGCGGCGCTCGACGCGGGCGTCACGTGCTTCGACACGGCGCCGTCGTACGGGAACGGCCACGCCGAGGAACTGCTCGGACGGGCGCTCGGCCCGCGCCGGGCGGACGCGGTGGTCGTGACCAAGGGCGGCCTGATCTGGAACGCGCAGAGCCAGGTGCTCGGGCGGGACAGCCGGCGCGACGCGCTCAGCGAACACATCGCGGCGAGCCTCAAACGGCTCCAGACCGACTACATCGATCTGTACCTCGTGCACTGGCCGGACCCGACCGTGCCGCTCGACGACGTCGCGGCGACGCTCGAGGGATTCGTCCGGACGGGCAAGGCGCGGCACGTCGGCGTCTCCAACTTCACCGGCGCCCAGCTCCGGGCGTGCGCCTCTGCGCTCCGCGGCGCGCGTCTCACCGCGAACCAGGTCAGCGTGAACCTGTTCGATCAACGGTGGCTCCGTGAGACGTTCTCGACGTGCCGCGAGCTCGGAATCGGGGTCATGGCGTACGGCCCCCTCGCGCACGGGCTGCTGACCGGCGCGTTGACGCGGGCGACCGTGTTCGACGACGCCGATTGGCGAAAGAGCGGCACCCTGTTCGGCCAGGCGTTGCTGACGCCCGGGAATTTCGAGCGCAACTTGGACGTCGTCGATCGGCTGGCGGCGGTGGCCCGCCGGTGCGGAGCCACGCTGCCACAGCTCGCCGTGGCATGGGTGCTGTCCCGGCCCCCTGTCACCGTGGCGCTGATCGGCGCCAGAACGCCGGCGGAGATCGCCGACGCGGCCGGGGCGACGGGCGTCCGGCTCTCTGAGCAGGTGCTGCACGAGATCGAGACGATCATGCACGATGCCGCGGGGCTGTCGGCGGTGCTGCCGACGTAGCGCCGAACCGGGCACAACGCGGGCCCATCCCGCGCACACGTCACGCAGGAGGATACGCCATGAGCGCATCGATCGCATACCGAAAGGAACTGCCGGTCGTGGAAGACGCCGACGTCCTGGTCGTCGGGAGCGGACCCGCGGGGCTGGGGGCCGCGATCGCGAGCGCCCGCAACGGGGCGCGCACGCTGCTGGTCGAGCGGTACGGGTTTCTCGGCGGCAATCTCACAGCCGGCCTCGTCGGCCCGTGCATGACGTCCTACAGCCTCGACGGCACGACGCAGCTCATCAAGGGCATCTTCGAGGAGATGGTCCTGCGGATGGTAGGGATCGGCGGCGCGATCCACCCGTCGAAGGTGGCGGCGTCCACGGAGTACTGCGGGTTCATCGAGTACGGGCATGACAAGGTCACCCCGTTCAACCCGGAGGCCGTCAAACAGGTGGCCATGGAGATGTGCCTCGAAGCCGGCGTCGAGCTCCGGCTGCACACATTCGTTGTGGACGCGGTGACGAGCGGGGATGCGCTGGCCGGGGTCGTGGCCGCGAGCAAGTCCGGGCTCGAGGTGCTGCGCGGCACGGTCACGGTGGACTGCTCGGCCGACGGCGACGTCGCGGCGCGGGCGGGCGTGCCGTTCGAGATCGGCCGGCCCGAGGACGGGCTGACGCAGCCGATGACGCTGTTCTTCCGCGTCGCCAACGTGGACGACGAACGCGTGAAGGCGTACATCAAGGCCCACCCCGACGATTACCGCCCGTTCTCGTCGCTGGTGCAGCAGGCGCGGGAGCGCGGCGAGTTCCCGATCCCCCGCCGCGGGATCGGCATGTACAAGACGCTGGAACCGGGCGTCTGGCGGATCAACACCACCCGCGTCCAGCGTCTCGTCGGCACGAGCGCGCGCGACCTGACGCAGGCGGAGATCGAGGGGCGCCGGCAGATGAAGACGCTGATGGCGTTCTTCCGCAAGTGGGTGCCGGGGTTCGAGCGATGCGAGTTGCTCGACACCGCGACGCAGATCGGCGTTCGCGAGACGCGCCGGATCGCCGGCGAGTACACGCTCACGCTCCAGGATCTGGCGGATGGACGCGAGTTCGAGGACGTAATCGCCCTGGCCGGGTATCCGGTCGACATCCACAGCCCGACCAGCGACGGCGGCGGCGTCACCGGGGAACTCAAGACGGCAAACATCTACCAAATCCCGTACCGCTCGCTCGTACCGCTCAAGGTGGAGCAGTTGCTGGTGGCCGGGCGGTCGCTCGCGGCGACGCACGAGGCGCTCGCGGCGGTGCGCGTGATGCCGCCGGCGATGGCGATGGGCGAAGCGGCCGGCACCGCCGCCGCGATCGCGGTGTCGCTCGGAATCCCGCCGCGCCGCGTCCCGGTGCCGGAGCTGCAGACGCGCCTGGTACGGCAGGGCGCATACCTCGGGGAGCGGATCCGCTCCCGCGTCAACGTCGGGGCATGACGAGCACCCGTTCGCCGTTGAGCCGCCGGATTGCGCCCGTTCGACGGTCGGTTGATTCTGGCGGTTCGATAAGCGGGGTGATGACCTCGTCTATCGGGAGGGCGGTTCCAATCTGCCCCGCCGGCGGGCCCTTGATCTACCTGGCGCGCAGCGGCTCTTGACAGAAGACGCGTTTCTTGAGATCATGTTTTTGTGATCCTCGAGCAGCGGGCCGGGCAACCGGCCCGTTGACGTTTTGGGAGGACTGCCGCCGCGAGCCAGGTAGCGCTGCCAACGTCGTGCGGATGCCGGTAGGCGGCGCGGGCGCAATAAAACCGTGGCGCCTGAACTCGCCCGAGACGCCTCCTCCTCGATCTTGGACGGGAGGATATGCCTGATCACGCTGCGGGGAGGGACGCATGGCAGCCTATCCGATCCTGAAATGGGTCCACGTGCTGATGGCCATCACCGCGCTGGGGACGAACATCACGTATGGTGTCTGGCTCTCACGAGCGGCACGAGAGCCTCAGTACCTCCCCTTCACGCTTCGAGGCATTAAGGTCCTGGACGATCGCCTTGCCAATCCGGCCTATGGTTTGCTCCTCATCACCGGGCTGGCCATGGCCTATCTAGGAAGGATCCCCGTGACGACCCCGTGGCTGCTGACGAGCCTGATCCTCTATGTGATCCTCGTCGTGATCGCCGCCGTGGGCTATACGCCGACACTACGACGGCAGATCGCCGCGCTCGAGGCCGGCGGCGCCGCGTCGCCCGAATATCGGAAGCTCGAGGCCCTCAGCACGCAGCTCGGCATCGCCCTCGCCGTCGTCGTCGTGGTCATCGTGTTCATGATGGTGACGAAGCCGGCGCTGTGGGGATAGGGACTCTCGCCGCGGAAGTTTCAGCCACGGTGGAGGCACGTTGTGCCGACGGCCCGGTGAGGACCGCGCTCACCCCCCGCCGCAACGGCAAGAACTCCGGCACTCCGCCTAGTCGGGACGTCGAGCGCGCAGCGCCGGCGACGCGAGGACGGGCTCGTTCAGGACGCGCACCGGACGCCCGTCGAGAAACGCACGGATGTCCTCGACCGCGCCGCCGTAGGCTTCTCGATACCCTTCCACCGTGACGTACCCGAGGTGTGGAGTCGTGACGAGGTTGTTCGCGCGCCGCAGCGGATGGTCGACCGGGAGCGGCTCCTCGTCGTACACGTCGAGCGCCGCGCCCGCGATCGTGCCGCGCGCGAGCGCGTCGAGGAGCGCGCGCTCGTCCACGATCGGACCCCGCGACGTGTTGATGAGGTACGCGGTCGGCCGCATCAGCGCAAGCTCCCGCGCTCCGATCATCCCTCGGGTGCGCGGGCTCAGCCGCTGGTGAATGGTGACGACGTCCGCCGTGCGCAGCAGTTCGTCCTTGGTCGCGAGCGTCGCGCCGCACTCCTCTGCACGCGCCGCGGTCAGGTTCTGGCTCCAAGCCGTCACGACCATGCCGAACCCGCGCCCGATCGAGGCGACCTGCGCCCCCAACCGGCCGAGGCCGATGACGCCGAGCGTCTTGCCGCGGAGGCCGACGCCGACGGTCGCCTGCCAGTCGCCGCGTCGGACCGACGCGTGCTCCTGCGGAATCCGCCGCGCGAGGGCCAGGATCAGACCCCACGTCAGCTCCGCGGTCGGGTAGGGAAGCATCGGCGTGCCGGTCACCACGATCCCCAACCGAGTCGCCGCGTCCAGGTCGATCGAGGCGTTGCCCATGCCGGTCGTCACGAGCAGCCGCAGGTCCGGCAGCCGCTCGAGCAACGACGCGCCGAAGGGCGTCCGCTCGCGCATCGCGACGACCGCCGCGAACGGCGCGAGGCGCGCGGCGATCTCCCCCTCGTCGCTCAGGTGATCGCGAAACACCTCCACGCCGACCCCTGAGCCCAGCGCGCCCCAATCGGCCATCGTCAACGCCACACCCTGGTAGTCGTCCAGCATCGCGACCCGAATCACGCCCCGCCCTCCCCTCGCGCGGGCGCCGCGGCCCGCATCGTCTCAAGCGCCGTCAACGGGGCATCGGCGCCGGCCGGCACCGGATACACCAGCGGAAGATCTACTCCGGCCGTCCGGTACGCTGAGAGATGCGTCCGCAGCCGCGTCGTCCCCCCGAAGGCGATGAGCGCGTCGAGCATCTCGTCCGGCACGACCCCCGCGGCGGCCTCCACGCCCGCACCGAGCGCCTCGGTGACGCGGTCGACCGCGTCGCCAAATCCGCTCTCCCGCCACATCCGCGCGTACACCGGCAACCGCGCGTACCAGGCGAGCTGTCGGCGGCCCGCGTCACGCGCCTCCGGGTCGTCCGACACGCACGCGCGGACGGTCGCGACAACGGTCACCGCTCTCGGATCCCGCCCGGCCCGCCGCGCGCCGTCCGCTACCTGCTCGCGCACCCACGAGACGCGGGAAGGCGGCACCCACGTCACGATCACACCGTCGCCCAGCGCCCCGGCGAGGCGCAGCATCGTGCGGCCGAGCCCCGCGATGAATATCGGCACGCGACACGACGGCGCGAACTCCAGCCGGAACCGGCGAATCTGGAGCGTCTCCCCATCGTAGTGCGTCGAGTCGCCCGAGAGCGCGAGGCGCAGCGCCTCGACGTATTCGCGCATCGCGCGGACCGGACGCGGCAACGCGATCCCGTGGGCCATCTCGCTGATCGCGGGGTGGCCGGTCCCGAGCCCGAGCCTGACGCGACCGCCCGAGAGATCATCCAGCGTGGCCGCGGCCATCGCCGTCACCGTGACCGGCCGCGAGAGGATCGGCAGAATGCTCGTCCCGAGCGCGACGCGGCAGGTGGCCATCGCCATCGCCCCGAGCATCGCGAAGCTCTCCTTGCCGGTCCCCTCGGTGATCCAGACGCTGTCGTAGCCGAGGCCTTCGGCCTCGCTGGCCAGCTCCACCATCCGGCGCGCGGGGATGCTGGGGGCCGGTCCCGGCGACGGCAGAAGATCTCGCAACACGACCCCGAGACGCATCACGGACCCGTGGCCGCGGCGGAGCCCCGGCCCCGCGTGCCGGCTCGGGTGCGAACCGCCCCACAAGAGTCGACGACGGCCGCGGTCGCCGACAGTGGAAACCTGGCCAACACGGTCGCGGACCGACTCATCGCACGGCGGCTCCCCTGTGCACCTGCTCGACGCCCCCCCCTGGCGCGGACACGGCGACGCCCACTGAATACGCGGGGGGACCAACCGTTCCTTCACGGGCCGACGGGCGGGCGGCGGCCGTCAACGTCGCAGCCCGGCCGCCGCGGCCACGGAGATCACGGAGCCGGCGGCAACGGTCAAGAACGCCGTGGCGGGGAGTCGGGTCGCATCCCACGCCGCACCCGCGAGCAGGGGAAACACAAACGTGCAGGCGTAGGCGATCGCGAGCATGCCCGCCGAAAGCCGGTGCACGTCGTGCGCCTCCGTCAGCAGGGGGGGCATCGCCAGCGTCAGCACTAGGATCTGCGCGGTAAAGAATCCGATCACCACCGCTCCGAGCACGAGGCCCGGTCCCGGTGCGAGGAGGAAGATCGCCAACCCGGCCAGGATCAGCGCCCCGCTCGCCATCAGCGGCCCGCGCCGCCCGATCATCCGGGGCGCCAGGCACGCGACCGCGACCGACGCGGGCAGTTGCCCCGTATTCAGCGCGGTGAGGCACGGGCCGATCATGTCGGACCGCCCCGTGGCGCGCAGGAACTCAGGGATGAACGCGTTGGATCCGAAGTACGCGGCCGAGGCGCCGCCCAACGTCAGACCCAACCGCAGCGTCGGTCCCCCGCGCCAGTCGGGCCACCAACGGCGCGAGGATGCCGCGGCGGGCGGCGGGGCCGGCAGCGCGCCGAGGACGAGCGCGGTGAGCAGCACGGGCAGCGACCAGACGACGAAGCTCCGCTCCCAACTCCCCCCGACGAGCGGGAGCACGAACGGCAGCGTGAGCGCCGCGCTCAGGGCTTCTCCGATCAAGAGCCCGCTCGTGTACACTGCCGTCGCGAGGCCGACGCGGGATGCAAACCATCGCCCCACGAGCGAGGGCATCGCCGGCTGCGTGACCGCCACCCCGATCCCCATCAGCAGAGTCATCGCGAAGAGCATGACCGCCGACGGACCGACGCCGCGGAGGGCGGACGCCACCGCGACGAGCAACAACCCGGCCGCGGCGGCGCGGACGGCGCTCGTGTGCGCGATCAGCAGTGACCCGAGGATCGCCGCGGCCGCCAGGAGAAACACCGGCAACGCCGTCAGCGCGCCGACGCCGGCCTCGGACAGATGCAGGTCGCGATGGATCAGCGTGAGAACCGGCGGCACCGCGAGAATCGTCAGGCGCAGATCCGCCCCCATGATCCATAACAGCGCGAGGAGAGGCCAAGAGATGCGTCGCGCGTCCACACTGTAAGGGCTTGGGAATCGCGGCGACCAGATCCTCCACCGGCGCTTCGGAACCGGCCGGCGGTCGCCCCGGGCAGGAAGCGCGCCGACGGCGTGGTATTGTGCCGATGTCCCCGAGACACTGCGCAACCGCGCGTCGCCAGGGCGGCGAACATGTCCGCGGCGACCGCAGCCTTCCCGGAGGTGGCGAGTGGCACGAATCCGGATCGGCCTGATCGGCTGCGGCGGCATCGCCCGCAGCGCGCACCTCCCCGCCATGCAGCACCTGAGAGAGCAGGTCACGCTCGTCGCCGCCGCCGACGTGAACGTGGAGGCCGCGCGCGCCGCCGCGGCGCCGTGGGGCGCCGACGCGTACGCGGACGGTCATCAGCTGATCGCGCGGAAGGACATCGATGTCGTCGTGATCGCGACGCCGGAGAAAGCCCACCGCGAGTGGACCGAGGCAGCCGCCGCGACCGGCCGGCACGTCTTGTGCGAGAAGCCGATGGCCACGTCGGTGGAGGACGCGGACGCGATGATCGCCGCGTGCCGCCGGGCCGGGGTCCACCTCATGATCGCCCACAGCCGCCGGTTCACGATGCGGTACATGCAGGTGCGGCGGGCGGTCGATCGCGGCGACGTCGGGGCCGTGCGCCTCGTGCGCGAGAACGAGCGCCGGAGTCGCGCGCGGACGGGCGAGACCGGCGGCTACTATTCGGCCACCCACTGGTCGGGCGATCCGAACGTCACGGTGGGCGCGGCGATCCTCAACGGCGTGCACGAAACCGACCTCCTGCGATGGTTCGTCGGGGCGGAACCGGTCTCCGTCTCCTGCGAGCACAAGATCACGATGGAGGGGAACCGCGGGGTGCCGGACTTCTTGACGTACACCGTCCGCTTCGCCAACGGCGCCATCGGGTCGAGCGAGCTCAGCAACTGCCTGCCGCCCGGGTACCCGGCGTTCCATCAGTTCGAGCTGTACGGTGATCGCGGCGCGCTGCGCGCGAAGGATCACGACCTGATCAGCATCACACGATTCCGCGAGGGCGCGGCGGAGTTCCCCGGAGGCTACGAGATCCTCCTGCACAATCTGCCCGCGTACGTGCGTGAGCACGCGGCGTTCGTCGAGGCGGTGCGGCGCGACACTCCGGTGCCGATGCCTCCGGAGGACGCCCGCGCCGCGCTCCGACTCGCCCTCGCGGGCGTCGAGTCGGGGCGCTCGGGCCGGGTCGTACATCTCGCCGCCGGCAGCCCGATCGAGGGCGGGAGGGCTCAAGCGTGACGTCTCCCATCGGGATGGGCATCATCGGCGCAAACCGGTACGCCGCAGCGCTGGCGGACTACGCAGCGCCGCCCGCGGGTGCCGAGGTGTCGGCGATCGCCCCCAGCCCCAACGGGCGCGACCGAACGGCCGCCGCCGCCCTGGCGCGATCCCTGCGGGCCGGGTTCGAACGTGACTGGGGTTCGGTGGCCCGGCATCCGGCGGTCGGGGTCGTGCTGGTCGCGAGCGACGATCCGGGGCGCAGCGCAGCGGTCGAAGCCGCCCTGGGTGCGGACAAGATCGTCGTGTGCCCCGCTCCTGCGGCCACGACCACGGAGGCCCTCGATCGCCTCTCCGCCGCGCAGACGAGGGGACACGGAGTGCTGCTCGCACCCGGCGAGATCCGGTACACGCCCGCGGGGGCCCGTGCGGTTGCGCTGGCCGTGGCGGGAGGACTCGGCAGGTTGCACTCGATCTATGCCGCCGTCCGGCTGCGGGTCCCCGACCGCGGCTCCGGCGACGACTCGATCCTCGACCGGCTGGGCTGGGATCTGTTCGACACGCTGTGCACGGCCGTGCCCCACGCGCTCCGCCGGGTGCACGCCACGGTCGCCGGCCTCTTCGGCGGCACCGAGGACACGGCGGCGATCGTCGCGCGACTCGGGGATGACACCATCGCCACGATCGACCTGTCGCGCTGCCTGCCCGCGTCGATCCCCACGGTGCCGCAAGGCGAGGTCGAAATCGAGCTGATCGGATCGCGCGACGCGCTGCGCCTCGAGCCCTACCGGACGGCGGTCCGCTTCCACGGGGAGCGGGACGCGGCGCGCCTTCCCTGGATGGATGAACCGGTCGTCTCGATGCTCCACGAGGGCGTGCGCATCGCCGCCGGAGAGGCGCCGCGTCCAAACCACTTCGAACACTTTCGGCGTGTGGTCGGCCTGATGGACGCAGTGAAGGCGTCCGCGACACGCGGGGACACGATCACGGTGTGACCGCGGCGAAAGGGTTTCCGCCTACCCGGCCGAATCGCTGCTAGGCACCACTACTCTGGTCCGGGGGTGAGAGCACGGTGGCGAATCGGTCGATGCGGTTTCCCTGGGAGGCGTACTATCGGTCCGGGTTGATCTCTCGCCGTCAGTTCCTGAAGCTCAGCGCGATGATCGGAAGTACCGCTGCGGTCGGCGCAAGCGCAGCGTCGTTCGCGCGTCCTGAACCGGCCGCAGCCGCCCTCGCGGCGCCGGCGAAGCAAGTCCTCCGTTACCCGGACCAGGAACCGCTCCATTTCGACCCGGCCACGATGGAAGCCCGCCCCGAGATCCTCATCGGCATGGCGCTGTTCGACCCGCTGATCACCTTCGACGGCAACGGCAACATCATCCCGCTCGCCGCGCGCTCGTGGAGCGTCTCCGCGGACGGGCTGACGTACACGTTCCACCTGCGGCCGGGGATGCAGTGGTCCGACGGGCACCCTGTCACGGCGTCGGACTACGAGTACTCGTGGAAGCGCGTGCTCGACCCGGCGGTGGCGAGCGACTACGCGTCCGCGTTCTACCCGATCAAGGGCGCGCTCGACTACAACAAGGGCAAGACCAAGACCGCCGACAACGTCGCGGTGAAGGCGGTGAACACCCTGACCCTGCAGGCCACCATGGCCGCGCCCGCCGCGTACTTCCCACGCCTCGTGTCCACGTGGAACTTCATGCCGGTGCCCCGGTGGCAGGTCGAGAAGTACGACAAGAAGTGGGTGGAAGCCGGCAACCACGTCGGCAACGGCATGTTCAAGTTGCAGTCGTGGGAGCACGACAAGGAGCTGACGATCGTTGCGAACCCGCGCTACTGGGGACCCAAGCCGACGCTGCAGAAGGTCGTGTTCACACTGACCGATGATCCGTTCCGCACCAGCCTGCCCGCGTACGAGAACAACGAGCTCGACGTCACCGACCAGATCCAGCCAGCCGACATCGTGCGGGTCCGCGGCGACGCGACGCTTGGCAAGCAGACCCACAAGTACCGGTGGTCGGGCACGGCGATGATGTTCTGCGACACCACCAACACGAAGTCGCCGCTCAGCAACCCTAAGGTCCGCCAGGCGCTGTACCTGGCGACCGACCATACGCGGATCGCCAGCCAGGTCCTCCGCGGCATCTACGATCCGGCCCTCACGATCACGCCGCCGGGCACGATCGGTTACCTCGCGAATCCTCCCCTCACCGGCGGCGTCGCCCATGCGCGCCAGTTGCTGTCCGAGGCCGGATACCCGGACGGCAAGGGATTCCCGGGCTTCAAGATCTCGTGGCCGAAGCTCGTGACGTTCGACCTGGTGGCGCAGGCGCTGCAGCAGATGTGGCAGGACACGCTGAAGATCAACGTCACGCTGCAGCGGATGGAGGCGAAGGAGTTCCAAGCCGCATTCAACTCGTACGCGACGCAGCCGTACGAAGCGTACATCAACCGGTGGGGGTCGGACTACGAGGACCCCGCCAACTGGGCCAACATTCTGTTCGATTCCGAGCAGGACTTCTTCCACACCAAGTGGCGCAACGCGGCGTACGACACGGCCGTGCGCGCGGGCTCCGCCGAGGGGAACGCGGCGAAGCGCAAACAGCTGTACGAGTCCGCGGAGAAGATCCTGAACACCGAGCTGCCGGCGATTCCGATCTTTCACCTCGGCGTGATCATCGCGATCAAGCCCTGGGTGCAGGGGTTCGCGCTCCCGCCGGCCGCCGCCGCCTGGTACGGAACGTTCGGACGGGTCAAGATCCTGGATCACTGACATCGAGCGCTCGGGGGCCGCGCTGCGCGCGGCCCCCGACGTCCCCGCCCATGGGCGCCTACCTGGCCCGACGCCTCTTGCTCGCGGTCCCCACGATGGTGATCGTCTACACCCTCGCGTTCCTGCTGGTGCACGCAACGCCGGGCGGTCCCTGGGACAACGCCGAGAAGCCGCTCGCGCCTCAGGTGATCGCGAACCTCAAGGCCAAGTACCATCTCGACGCGCCGCTGTGGACGCAGTACGTGCTCTACCTCGATAACGCCGTGCACGGATCGCTCGGACCGTCGTACGTCAACACATCGCAGGACGTCTCCGAGATCATCGCGGAGTTCTTTCCGGTCTCGATGCAGCTCGGAGCGGCGGCGATGCTGTTCGCGATCGCCGTCGGGATCCCGCTCGGCACGCTGGCGGCGGTGTACCGCAACACCCCCGTGGACTACGCGGCGATGGGCGCCGTGGTGCTGGGCATATCGATTCCGAACTACGTCATGGCCACGCTGCTCGTGACCGTGTTCGCGGTTGCGCTCCATTGGGTACCCACGGGTGGGTGGCGGGGCCTGCTCGACATCCGCGTGCTCATCCCGATGGTCGCGATCGGGTTTCGACCCGCGACGATACTCGCGCGGTATCTCCGAACGTCCCTGCTCGAGGTACTGCACCAGGACTACATCCGCACGGCGCGGGCGAAGGGACTCGCCGGCTCGCGCGTGATCCTGCGCCACGGCCTTAGGAACGCGTTGACACCGGTCGCCACCGTCTCCGGCATCCTCGTCGCCGACGTCATCACGGGATCGTTCTTCGTGGAGACAATCACGCGCGTCCCAGGGATCGGGCGCTATTTCGTCACCGCGACGACCGGACGCGACTACCCCGTGCTGCTGGCGCTCGCGTTGCTGTTCGCCCTCATCATTATCACGATGAACATCCTGGTCGACCTATCGTACGCCGCACTCGATCCACAAGTGCGCTATGGGTAGCACGTCGCTCCTCGAGGCGGGGCTCCCCGCTCGACGTGCCGAGGCGCGCCGGGGCTACCGTCGTGCCCTCGCCCGGTTTGCGCGGCACCGCATGGCCGCGGTCGGCGCCCTGTTTCTCGCCGCCGTCGTCCTGATTGCCGTCGGAGCGCCGACGCTCGCGCCCTATCGGTACGACAAACAGGATCTGCTCTCAACGTACGCGGCGCCGGACGCGCACCACCTGGCCGGCACCGACGCGCTGGGCAGGGACATGCTGAGCCGGATGGTCTACGGCGCCCGGGTCTCCATGAGCGTCGGCCTCGCCACCACCGTCATCGTCCTCATGGTGGGCGTGCCGATGGGCCTCACCGCGGGCTATTTCGGGGGCACGTTCGACCTGCTGCTGATGCGGGTCGTGGACATCGCGTATGCGATTCCGAACCTGCTGCTCGTCGTGCTGTTGCAGACTTTCTTCACGGCGTTCCTGCCGGCCATTCGATCTGGCCCCCTTGTCTGGCTGCGGACGTTGAATCAGGACACCGGCGGTGTCGCCGCGATCGTGCTCGCGCTGTCGCTCGTCGGATGGCTGGACGTCGCCCGCATCGTGCGGGGACAGGCACTCGCGCTGCGGCACCGCGAGTTCGTGCAAGCCGCGAAGAGCCTGGGCGCGTCGGAACAGCACGTCCTCGCCGCCCACCTCCTCCCCAACGTCGCGGCACCGATCATCATCATGGCCACCCTGCTCATTCCATACTTCATCATCGCCGAGGCGGGGCTGAGCTTCCTCGGACTCGGCGTCCAGCCGCCGACGCCGAGTTGGGGCCTCATGATCGCGGAAGGCGTGGACGCGATCGAATCCTATCCGCTTCTGGTCATCGCCCCGGCGCTCGTGCTGGCCGTGACGCTGCTGAGCCTCAACTTCGTCGGCGACGGCATGCGCGACGCGCTCGATCCCTCGGCGGACCGCTGACACGCCCGGTCCCGAACGTTCCCCGCCGACGACGCGGTCCGCGAATGGGTCCTGTACGTATTGAGTAGAAGATCGACTGAGCACGGGTCGGCCAAGGAGGCGGAGCAGTGCCCGACCGCACATCGGACGCGGCGCGCCCGGAAGGCCGGTTGATCGGACGACACCTGAAGCGCCGCGAGGATCTGCGATTCCTGCAAGGCCGGGGGCGGTACGTCGACGACATCGTGCTGCCCAACATGGCTCATCTCGTGCTCGTGCCGAGCGCCCACGCCCACGCGCGCTTGCGCGGCGTCCACATCGACGACGCGGGGCGTGCGCCGGGGGTGATCGCGGTCGTCGCGGCTGGTGATCTCGCGGGCCGGGTCCGTCCCATGCCCGTGAACCCCCTGCGGAACGCCGAACTGGCAAACACGCCGCACCCCGTGCTGGCGGTGGAAAAGGTCCGCTACGTCGGCGAGCCGGTCGTGGGCGTCCTGGCCGACAGTCTTGCCGCCGCGATCGACGCGGCGGCGCTGGTGGTGGTGGACTACGATCCGCTGCCGGCCCTCTCCGATGCGCGCGCAGCCCTCGGGTCGCCCGTGCTCCTTCATGAGGCGCTCGGCGACAACGTCCTCATCCGAATGACGCGCGGCAGCGGGGATGTCGCCGGCGCGTTTGCTGCGGCGGCGTGCGTGGTCAGCGGGCGGTTCCACATCCCGCGCGTGGTGCCGGCGCCGATGGAGTCCCGCGCGGCCGTCGCGGTGTATGATCCGGCGGGCGATCTGCTGACCCTGTGGGTCTCCGCCCAAGAGCCCTACCGGCCGCGCGCCCAGCTGAGCCGCATGCTCGGCCGTCCGGAAGACCGCATCCGGGTCGTTGTGCCCGACGTCGGAGGCGCGTTCGGCAGCAAGGGGGCCCTGGCATCCGGGGCGGTGGTGGCGGCGCACCTCGCGATCGAGACGGGGCGGCCGGTCAAGTGGATCGAGCAGCGCCGCGACAACTTCATCGCGTCCACCCACGGACGCGGCTTCGACGCGGACCTCGAGGTCGCAGTCGGGCCCGACGGGAAAATCACGGCGCTGCGGGGCACGGTCGTCGCGGACGCGGGCGCGTACCTGTACCCGGCGACCGCGATGCCGACGGCGCGCGTGGCCGAGCTCGTCACGGGCGTCTACGACATCCCCGCGGCCAGGATCGACATCATCGGGGCCGCGACCAACAAGGTGCCGACCTCTGCGTACCGGGGCGCCGGGCGCCCCGAGGCCGCGTACCTGATCGAGTGCATGGTCGATCTCGTGGCGCGCGAGTTGAACGTGGACCCCGTCGCGGCGCGCCGGCGCAACCTGATCCCGCCTGACCGGTTGCCGTACCGCTCCGCGTTGGGATCAGTCTACGACTCCGGCAACTACGCTCAGGCGCTCGACCGCGCGTGCGAGCTCGTGGACTACGGCAGGTGGCGGGAAGCGCAGCGGCGTGCGCGGGCCGCTGGGAGACTCCTCGGCATTGGCCTCTCCGTGTACGTGGAGCCCGCGGGCGGACTGTTATGGGAGAGCGCGGCCGTCTCAGTGCACGCCGACGGACAGGTGATTGTTCGCACCGGGTCGACCGCGCACGGTCAAGGACACGACACGACGTTCGGGCAGATCGCGGCCGACGTTCTCCAGGTGCCGATGGACACGATCGTGGTTCAGCAGGGCGACACCGCGCTCATGCCCACGGGCGTCGGCACCTTCGGCAGCCGCTCGATTGCGGTCGGCGGCGCCGCGCTGGTGGGCGAGCTGGAAAAGATCAAGACCAAAATGCGACGCATCGCCGCGCATCTCCTGGAAGCGTCGGACGCGGACCTCCAGTGGGGCGACGGCCGTCTGTCCGTCCGAGGGGCGCCCGCCCGCGCGGTGACGTTCCGGCAGGTGGCTGCGGCGGCGCACCAACCGGCCCGCCTCCCGGCCACCATCGAGCCGGGGCTCGAGACCTCAGGCACCTTCTCGCTGCCGGACATGGTCTACCCGTTCGGTGCGTACGCCGCCGTCGTCGAGATCGCACGCGACACCGGAGAGGTACGGATCCTGAAGTTCGTGGCCGTGGACGATGCCGGCCGGATCGTCAATCCGCTGCTCGCCGAGGGTCAGGTAATCGGCGCAATCGTCCAGGGGCTCGGCCAGACGCTGGTCGAGGAAGTCGTCTACGACGACACCGGCCAGCTGCTCACTGCGACGTTCACGGACTACGCCATGCTCCGTGCGCCGCACGTCCCGGCGATCGCCGCGGAATTCACTGAAACGCCGACCCCGTACACCTCGTTGGGTGCGAAGGGCATCGGCGAAGCCGGCACCGTCGGCGCGCCGCCCGCGCTGGCCAACGCGGTCCTGGATGCGCTGGCGCCCCTCGGCGTGCGCGGCGTCGACCTGCCGCTGACCGGCGAGAAACTGTGGCGCCTCGTGAGGGGCTCGTGAGCTAGGATCCGGTGTAGGCCGGGCCCTCCTCGGTGCTGAGCACGTCCCAGCACGCCCGGCACAGCCGCCCGATGTGGTGGCTCGCCCCCGCCTTGCCGGGAGTGCCGTCGGGTAGCGTCCACGGGACGCGCCCAGTGTACACGGTGAGGATGAACAACGGCCGGTCGTGTTCGAAAACGATCCCGGCATCGTTGAAGTTCCGCGCCGCCGTGCCCGTTTTGTGCGCCACCTTGGTCCCGACCGGGAGCAGCGAGGGGAGGCGCTGCTGAAGCCGCTGCCAGCCGAGGATATCGAGCGCAAGCCGGCAGAGCGCCTGGCTGCACCCCAGGCGGGCCGCCGCCGCCGCATCGTGCGTCCCGAGCCAGATCAGCTCGAGCAGCCGGCCCGCGTCGGCGGGCGTCGTCACGTTGAGGCGGTTGAGGTCGGGCGGGATGTCGCGGTTCGCCTCCACGCCGAGATCGACGTTCGGCGGGACCGGTTGGCGGTGCGCGGTGCCCGTCATCCCCACGGACCGGCTGAACTCGTTGATCGCGTCGAGCCCGAGCATCTCGACCACGGTGCCGGTACAGGCGTTGTCGCTCACGATGATCATCATCACGAGCACGTCCCGCAGCGGCAGCGTGAAATCCGGCAGGAAGAACTGGAAGCATCCGCTGTTGCTGGTCTGGTGCTTCGCCTGGATCAGCACGGGCTGGGTCAACGACAGCCGCCCCGCCTCGACGGCGCGCAACGCCGTCATCAGAATCGCGATCTTGCGCGTACTCGCCGACGGCACCACGACGTCCCCGCCGCGGTGCGCCGTCGACCCCGTCGCCAGGTCTTTCAGGTACCAGCCCGTCTCGAACGGCTGCGCGTCGCAGAGCCCGTTCAAGCGGGCCGTCAGCCCGTCCATCGTCATCCCTCCACCTCGACGACATGCGCCTGCGGGGCGTTCTGCCATGCGGCGCTGTGGATCTCGCGCATGAAGCCCGCGCCCAGAGTGCCGACCGGGGTCACGACGCCGGCACCTCAACCCACCGGGCCGCGTGGGCGCTCGCCAGGATGCACTCGGCGATGACGTTCTCGCGGTGGCCGTCGGCGAACGTCGGGAACTCCGGCGGGCGTCCCGACCGCCGGCCGCCCGCACGAAGGTAGTCGTAGATCGCGCGGTTGATCGCGGTGTGGCTGTCGGCAAATCCCTCCGCATGGCCCCCCGGATACCGTGCGTAGGGCCTCGCCGCAGGGTCCAGCAGGGCGGGGTCCTTGATCAACGTCTCGTTCGGCCGGTCGCGGTGCCCGAGCCACAGTTCGTTCGGGCGCTCCCCGTCCCACGCGATCGAGCCGCGCGCGCCGTTCACCTCGATCGCGAGACGGTTCTTGCGCCCGGCGCTCACCTGCGAGACCATCATGACACCGCGCGCGGCATCGCCGAGCCGCAGCATCACGGTCGCGGCGTCTTCGGTCTCCACCCGCACGGGCGTGCGCTCGACGGCGGCGGTCGCAAACGCGTCGAGCGGCCTCGACGGCCTCCGGCGCAAGGGCAGCACCGTGGTGAGGTCGGCGAGCACCGCGCGAATCGGCAGGCCGGTCAGGTGCTGCGCGAGATCGAGCCAGTGGGAACCGATGTCGCCGACGGCGCGCAACGCGCCCCCTTCCACCGGATCGACCCGCCAGTTGTAGTCGGTGTCGAGCAGCAGCCAGTCCTGCCAGTAGCCGCCGTGCACGAGATACACCGGGCCGAGATCGCCGCGTCCGATGAGCGCGCGGGCGTGCTGGAGCAGCGGATAGAAGCGGATGTTGAACGTGACGGCGTTGACCAGCCCGCTCGCCTCCGCAAGGCGAACGAGCTCCGCGGATTCCGCGGTCGTCATCGCCAGCGGTTTCTCGCACACGACATGCTTGCCGGCCTCGAGCGCCGCCTTGGCCGCCGGGTAGTGGTGGACGTTGGCGGCGGTGATGTGCACGACGTCCACGTCGGGGGCCTCGATCAGGCGGCGATAGTCCCCGTACGCCGCGGGGACGAACAGCGACGCGGCCTTGTGCTCGGCCGACGCCTGACTGCTCCCGGCCAGCGCAACGACGCGCACGAACCCAAGGCGGCGGAGCGACTCGATGTGCGCGGGGCCGATGAAGCCGGCGCCGATGACGCCGACGCGAATGGGAAGGTTCGGACCCTCGGGCATCTCGGCCTCTCCTTCCGCGGCCCGCCGACCTCAGCCCCGCGGGATGAACTGTCTCAAGTACGCCGCGGACTGCCGCAGCGCGCGCTTGCGATCGTCGAGGGTGGCTTCGTACGCGCGGTCCTCGACCTCGACGCAGACCGGCCCCGCGTAGCCCGCGTCCGTCAGCGCGGAAAAGAACGGCCCCCACCGCACGTCGCCCAGCCCCGGGAGCTTCGGCGTGTGGAACGCAAGCGGGACCGCGAGCACCCCGACGTCGTCGAGCCGGCGCCGGTCGAGCCTGGCGTCCTTCGCGTGCACGTGGTGCAGCCGCGCGCGGAACTCCGCGATCGGCCGGATCTCGTCCATCTGCTGCCAGATCATGTGCGACGGGTCGTAGTTGAGGCCGAAGTGCGGGTCGGGGATCTCCTCGAACATCCGCCGCCAGACCGCCGGGCTGATCGCCAAGTTCTTGCCGCCCGGCCACTCGTCCTGCGTGAACAGCATCGGGCAGTTCTCGACCCCGAGGCAGACGTTCCGCTCCGCGGCGTACTGAACGAGCGGCGGCCACACCTCCCGGAACAACGGCCACTGATCGTCGATCGAGCGGTGGGGGTCCCGCCCGACGAACGTATTGACGCGGGAGAGCCCCAGGCGCTGGGCTGCGTCGATGACCGCGTGAAGATGGTCGAGGGCGACGCGGCGCTCGGTCTCATCGGGCGCAAGGGGATTCGGGTAGTATCCGAGCGCGGAGATCTGCACGCGGCTCCATCGTATCAACCCGTGCACGTCCGCGACGGTCCGGGCGTCCAGCGCCGTGACGTCGATATGGGTCACCCCGGCGTATCGCCGCTCCGCCTTCCCGCGCGGCCAGCACATCACCTCGATGCAATCGAACCCAGCCTGGGCCGCAACATGGAACACGGCCTCGAGCGAGAGATCCGCAAGAATGGCGCTCACAAACCCCAGTTGCATCGGTCCGCCTCCTGCCGTTGCGTCCACCGTCGTCTACTCCTTCCATTGAGCGTCCGCGGTCCGGGCGTAGATCCACGTCAACCCGAGTACGGTTGCGCCGCGCAGCGTCTGCTTCCCCGTCTGCGAGACGCTGCGGATCGTCTGCAGGCGCTCCAGTACGGCGAGGATCGACGTGCCGCCGATCACACCGGTGGCCGCCGACAGCAGCAGGCCCAGCGTCGCGAGATTCAGGTCTGCCGCGTTACCCCACGACCATCGGCAGCAGCGTCTGGCGCTCCACGTCGATCAGTCCGAGGTCGGACAGCTTGGCTTCCGGGCTCACCGCGAGCGTGAGCGAGACGATACCGGTGAACGGTCGCTCCCCCACCATCCCGGCCGCCTCGGCCGCGCGCCGGAACGCCGCGACCTCGCGGGCGACATCCTCGGCCGGACGCAACGACAGGAGCCCGGCAACCGGCAGGTCGATCTTTGCGACCACCGCCCCGCGGCGCACGAGCACGATGCCACCGCCGCACTCGGCGAGCGCGCGGCATGCCGCGAGCATGTCGTCCCGATCGGTCCCTACCACCGTCAGATTGTGCGAGTCGTGGGACACCGAACTGGCGAGCGCCCCCTCGCTCGGACCGAAGCCGCGGAGGACGGCGCAGGTCACGCCCCCGTGCCGGCCGTGGCGTTCGACGACCGCGAGGGTCACGGCGGGCCGTCCGTCGCCCGCGGGCAGCGTCACCTCGCCGCCTGCGATCCGGACCCGCATCGTACCGTAGGTCGTCCGCACGGGCGCGCTGCGGCCGTTGAAGTCGATCACGCGGATTACCGCGTCGCCGTCCGGCGTTCCCGGGACGCGTAGCCGGAACGCGTCGGCGCCGAGACCGGCCGGCAGATGGATCGTGTTCTCGCGCTCCACGGCGGCGCTCTCGGCGCGAAGGCGCTCCGCCGGCGGCACGACGACGCATCGCCCGTCCTGCGCCACGAGGCGGCCCGCGCGGTAGACCTCGCGAACGTCAAACCGCCCGATGTCGGACAACAGCACCACGTCGGCGATCCGACCGGGGCTCAACGCGCCGAGGTCGTGCCGGCGGATCCGGTTGGCCGCGTTGAGCGTCGCGAACCGCACGACATCCACGGGGTCCAGCCCCTCCTCGACGAGCCGCCGGGCAACATGATCGATGTGGCCGTATCGCAGCAGGTCCTCAGGCACGACGTCGTCCGTGCAGAGCGTGACGGTCGGCAGATACCCGCGGCCTCGAAGCGCCTCGGCCATGGCCGCGGCGTTCGGCGACAGCGAACTCTCCCGCACGTCGAGGTAGAGGCCGGCGCGAAGCTTGGCGAGCGCGTCGACCGCCTCGCGATTCTCGTGGTCGGAATCGATCCCGGCCGCAACATACGCCGACAACAGTCGCCCGCGGACGCGCGGCGCGTGTCCCTGGACGATTCCGCCCGCCGCCTCCGCCGCCTCGATCAACCCCAGCATCCGGTCGTCGCCCCGGATCACCGCGGGATAGTCCATCACCTCCGCCAGCCCGACGACCCGCGGCCACGTCAGCATCTCCTCGATCTCCCGGCGGCCGAAACTGGCGCCCGCGGTCTCCACCGACGGCGCCGACGGCACGCAGGACGGTGCCGTCACGAGCACACGGAGCGGTGTGGCAGCGGAATCGTCCACCATGTACCGGACGCCTCGCAGGCCCATCACGTTGGCGAGCTCGTGCGGGTCGATGAGCACGGTGGTGGTGCCGTGAGGCAGCACCACCTCGCTGTAGTGCCGCGCCGTGATCATGCTGCTCTCGATGTGCACGTGCGTGTCGATCAGCCCGGGAATCGCGAACCAGTCCGGGCGGTCCACCATCTCGCGCCCGGCAAGCGGGGGCTCCCCCGGCCCGGTGACATGCGCGATCCGCCCTCCGCTGATCCCAATGTCGCCCGGACGCACCTCGCCGGTGAACACGTTGACAACGGAAACGCCCCGCACCACGAGGTCCAGTTCGCGCCGCCCGGCCGCCGCGTCGATCAGCGCCTTCCGATCGTAGACCGGCTCGCCGCTCCACGTCATCGCCATGCGCCACCCCGTTTCATCCTGCGTCGTCCCGCGTCATTGATCGACCTGACCGGGCGCGTAGCGCCGGAGGACCGGGATCTCGATCCACGAGATGATCCCGTAGATGACCACCGACACGACCGTGACGAGCATTCCCGCGGCCCACAACATCGGAAACTGGAACTGCGCCCGCGAGATGATCATCAAATACCCGAGACCGCGCCCGGTCGCCAGCCACTCGGCGACGATCGCGCCCAGGATCGAACCGAGCGCCGAGATACGCACCGACGCGAAGAGGCTTGGCAGGGCGCTCGGGAGCCGTACCTTCCACACGACCGTCCATGGCGCGGCCCCGTACAACGTCAGCACCTCGACGGCCTGCGGCGACGCGGAGCGGAGCCCCTGCAGCACATTTACCAACGTCGGAAAGAACGTGATGATCCCGGTGATGACGGTGGTGCCAAGGAGCCCCCGGCCGAACAGCAACACCAACAGCGGCGTCATCGCGATCACCGGCACGGAGCGGAGCGCGATCGCCACCGGCATGAACGCCCGCTCGAGGCGCGGGTGCACCACGAAGACGACGGCCACGAGCGCCGCGGCAGCCGTGCCGGCCGCAAATCCGACCGCGGCGTCGGCGAGCGTCATCGCGAGGGCCTGCGCGAGCGCGCCCCGCTCCCCCGGCGCTTGCGGCCCCGCGAACAGGTCGCGCGCGACCGCGCCGGGGTCTTTCGCGAAGAACGGATTGAGATGGAAGATCGTGATGAACGCCGTCCACAGGCCCAGCATCACCCCGATCGAGAGCACCAGCAGTCCCGCCCGGCGGGCCGCCCACGGCAGCCCAACGGCCGACCCGGCGAGCCGGCCGATCGATGCCACTGCCACGTCGAGCGGCGGCGACCAGGTCACGAGCGCGCGGGCGGCGACGGCCGCCATCACGAACCCGGCGCCGGCGAGCGCGCTGGACGCGATCGCGAGCCCCCACACCCGCGGCGTGTCCAGCGTCGCCATGGCGTTTACCATCGCGACACCGAGTCCGCGGTCCCCCCCGAGGAACTCGCCGAGCACGGCGCCGAGCACGGCCGCCGGCGCGGCGATGCGGAGCCCCGCGAAGATCCAAGGCACGCTCGCGGGCACGCGCACCTTGCGGAGCACGTCCCATGATCGGCCGCCAAGCGTGTGGATGAGATCGAGCGACGCGGCGTCCGCCGAACGGAGGCCGATCAGCGCGGCGATCACGGTCGGAAAGAAGACGGCCAGCGCCGCCAGCACCACCTTGGGCTCGTCGCCGGGGAGCACGACCGCGATGATCGGTGCGATCGCGAGCAGCGGCGTGGCGTAGATCACGATCGCCACTTGCATGAGGAGCGCCTCGATCCGTGGCGCCTGCACGATCACGAGCGCGAGCACGATCGCGACCACGTTCCCCCACAGAAACCCGCGCCCCGCCTCCGAGAGGGTCGTGGCCACGTTCGTCGGGTAGATCGCCAGGTCGTGCCACGCGCGGAGCGCGATCGCGGACGGACTCGACAGCGTGTAGCGTGCCCACGGCAGCACCGTTCCGGCGAGTTGCCACAGCCCCGCGAGCGCGACCGGTCCCAGGATCGCGTCGCTCCACGCGGGAAGCCGCCCCAGGCCGCGGGCGTGCGACCGGGCGCCGGCCGCCGGCACATCCGCGGCCGGTCCCTCACCGCCCAGCGACGTCATCGGTCTCGGCGCCCGTAAACAACAGCTCGCTGAGCCGGTCGCAAAGGGCGTGGAACGAGGGGCTGCGCAGGAGCGCCGGCCCTCGCGGACGCGCGAGATCGATCGGCACCTCGGCGCGGACGGTGCCCGGATGCGGGGTCATGACCACCACCCGGTCTGCCAGAAACACCGCCTCGGCGATCGAGTGGGTGACGAGCAGCGTCGTCGGGGCCTGCTCGCCCCAAATTCGCAGGAGCTCCAAGTTCATCCGTTGACGCGTCATCTCGTCGAGCGCGCCGAACGGCTCGTCCAGCAACAGCACCCGCGGACGCGTCACCAGCGCGCGCGCGATGGCGGCGCGCTGCCGCATGCCGCCCGAGAGCTGCCCGGGGCGCGCGCTCTCGAACCCGCGCAGGCCAACGAGCGCGATCAGATCGAGCACCTCGTGCTTCGGAACACGAATACCCGTGACCTCGAGCGGGAGCGTCACGTTGCCGTAGACCGTCCGCCACGGCAGCAGCGCGGGATCCTGGAACGCGATGGCCAGGCGGCGCTGCGCGCGCGCGGCCGCCGGCGGTGCGCCCTCCACGAGCACGACGCCTTCGGTGGGCGTCTCGAGATCCGCCAGCAGCCGGAGCGCGGTGGACTTGCCGCACCCCGACGGGCCCAACAGCGCGACAAACGCGCCCGCCGCGACGCGGAGGTCCATGCGGCCGATCGCCTGAATCTCCCGTCCGCCGAGGCGATAGGTCTTGCGGACGCCGTCGAGCACCAACCCCGCGGGGGGACGCGCCGCGGACGTCGCGGCGCCGACATCGCCGGCTGTCACCGCTCACCCACCGCCGGCCGCGCGGCTGCGGCCGGTGCGGTCACACCCGGTTCCGCCCGCGGTAGATCTCCTGGAGCACCTCCGAGGTGAACAGCTCCGGGCCGACCGTGATGCCGGTCTGCTTGAACAGGGACACGTTGGCGGCGATTTCGGCATCCCCCATCCACAGCAGCCCGTGCTGTTTGGTCACCGGGGTCTGCATTAGTTTTTCGACCGTCACCTTGTTCCCCAGATATTGGGACATGTAGCTCAGCCCGAGTGCCTTCCCGTACTTCTCGACCGTGAGCTTGGCGCCGAGCGACGGGTTCGCCGCGTTCGCCTCCCACCCGCGAACCTCGGCGCGCATGAAACGTACGACGTCGTCGCGGCGGTTCTTGAGCGTGTCCTCGAGGACGTAGTAGCATCCCGAGTACGACGCGTACCCATAGTCGGCCAGCAAAAAGAACTCGACCGGCACCCCCGCGACCTGTAGCTCCACCGGCTGTTCGGTCGCAAACGACAGGAACGCATCCACCTGACCCGTCACGAGCGGCGCCGGATCGAACTGCACGGGCACGCGCGTGATCTTGGACGCATCCAGGTGGTTGAGCGCCAACCACGTCGTCCACGGAATGCTGTCCGCGGCCGCAACGCCAACCCGCTTCCCGAGCAACTCCTGCGGCGTTCGGATCGGACTCTTCTTCAACGAGAGCACCGCGAGCGGGCTCTTCTGGTACAGCACACCGAGCACCTTGATCGGGGCGCCCTGCTGCCTCGCTTTCGCCAGGATCTGCGCGCCGGTGCCGCAACCGAACGTGGCCTTCCCGGACACGATCGCGGTGACGACGTCCACCCCCGGACCGCCCGAGAGCATGTCGATGTCCAGCCCCTCGGACGTGTAGTACCCGCGGTCATCTGCGATGAAGCTCCCGGCGAATTCGACGGTCTTGACCCAGCCGAACTGGACGGCCGCCTTGACCGCGGGCGCCGCGGCTGCGGTGTCCCGCACCCCCTCGAGCCAGCCGCTCCCCGCTGCGATCGCGGCCGCGCCCACGACCGTTCGCGCCCCCGTGCGGAGGAAGGTACGCCGATTCATCGCGCCGGCTATGCGGGCGCCCGCCGACGCGATCCCCAACGACCCGTCTGACCGAGGCGCGTGTCTGGGACAGGCGGGCCAGTGGCGTTGCGTCATGCGTCACCTCATCGCGGATTGATGTTCGGGACTTCGGAATTGCACACTATTACGGCACGGTATCTCCGTTCCCTCCCGGGCGGTCCGCACCGCGGCGCGGATCGGCGACGAGTGCGGGACGGCCCGGAGCGATGTCCGGACGGCGCCTGGAACCATCGGACCGTGTTTGGACGTTGTTGCTCGTGCAGGAGGCATCTTCCGGGGGCACCTCGACGATGCGGAGACGCCTGGTGGGGTGGTGCGGTTCTGCGACCGTGGAACGATAGTCAAACGCCAGCTCGCCCGGCTCGGTCCGGACGCGCATCCCTGTGGGCCGTACGCGCGCTCGCGGTGGGGCTGGTGGCGGCGCTCGTGTCTATGACTCCGCCGCCGCGCTCTCATGGCGCGGACAACCTCTTTCCATTTACGATGCCGTGGGACGACGCGTCGCCAGGACCGACGGACCTCAGCGGGTGGAACCGGCCGATCGAGGGCGAGGCGGACCGCCTGCGCGCCGGCTCGGACGGCCATCTGTACCGGGGCGACGAGCGCGTGCGCCTGTGGGGGTTCGACCTCGCGAGCGGCGCGGCGCTCACCGACCGTGCCACGGCCGAGCGGGTCGCCGCCCGGCTCGCCCGGATGGGCGTGAACTACGTCCGCATCGCCCAAAACTCCAATCTGGCGCCCTCGGGATGGCTCAACCCCGTCACGCGAACGCTGGACCCCGACGCGCTCAGCCGTCTCGACGAGGTCGTTGCGGCACTCCGCAACCACGGCATCTACGTGCACCTGGTGCTGAACCATTTCCGCAGCGCGTACCCGTCCGGCGTCCTCGGCGCGCAGCAGAGCGTGCCGGAGGGATGGCCGTCTGACGGCACGGGCGTGACGGCGTTCTATACGCCCGTGATCGCCGAGAACCAGGCGCTCGCCCGGCAGCTCCTGACGCACCGCAATCCCCGCACGGGGTTGACCTACGCTGAAGACCCGGCGATTGCGATCGTGGAGGTGACCAACGAGGACGGGCTGCTGAGTTCGTGGGATCAAGGCGCGCTCGATCCTCTCATCACCGGAGCGGCGCCGGCGCTGCATCCCCTCACCGAGGAACTCCAGATGAGGTGGAACCGGTGGCTGCGCGCGCGTTACCGAGACGACGCGGCGCTGCGCGCCGCGTGGACCGCGGGCGCCTCCGCGGCGGGCCCAGAACTCCTGGCAAACGGCGGGTTCGAGCGTGGGACGACCGGCTGGCGCCTCGATCTGCACGGCGATGCGAGCGCTCAGACGGAGGTCGGGGCGGGCGGCCCCCAACCGGGGGCGCCGCGGATGGACGTGCGGGTCGCCCGCGTCGACGCCGAAGGCTGGCACGTCACCGTTTCCCAGAACCGACTGCGGTTGCAGAAAGACCGTCCGTACCGGCTGACCCTGTGGGCCCGCGCGGTCCGGCCCGGCATCCGGATCACGGTCAACGTCCAACAGGCGCATCCCCCCTACCGTGTGGTCACGCAGTCCGTCGACTGGACGCTCACCGACGCGTGGCATGAATACGCGGCGGAGCTGACCGCGACCGAATCCGAGCCGGACGCGAAGCTCAATCTCGTCGTGGGCTATCAACCCGCGACGGTATCGGTGACCGGCGTGTCACTCCTCCAGGATGCGGTCGTCGGTCTCGGCGACGACGAGAGCGCCACGCGAGGAACGGTGCCCCCGCTCGCCCACGCGGCGCTGACCGGGCGCACGCTCGGCGCTCAACGCGATTGGGTGGCGTTCCTCTTCGAGACCCAACGGGCGTTCTTTGCCGACCAGTTTCGGTTTCTCCGGGACGAGCTGCACGTGCGGTCGCTGCTCGTGGGCTCGCAGGCGGACTACAGCCCGACTGACACACAGGTAGAGTCAGACGTCACATCCATGCACGGCTACTGGTCGCATCCCGTCTTTCCCGGCCGTCCGTGGGATCCCGACAATTGGTTTGTGCGAAACCGGAGCATGACGGGCGCCCGCGATGGGTGGTACCCGCTCAACCGGATCGCCTTCTACCGCCGACCCGGCAGGCCGCTCGTCGTCGACGAGTACAACCATCCACAACCGAACACCTTCGGGGCCGAGGCGTTCATGCTAGCCTCCGCCTATGGATCGCTCCAGGACTGGGATGGCGTCGCGGGATGGGCGTACCGGGAGGGTTGGGGATCCCAGTGGTTGTCGCAGGAGGATTGGGCCAGGCCGGTGATCCGCAACTACTTCGCCCTCGACACCGACCCCGTCCGGTTGCTGAGCGCCTGGCTGGGGGCGGTGATGTTCAGGCGGGAGGACGTGGCACCGGGCGTGCGGCTGGTGACGGTCGGCTCCACGGCCGAGCAGGAGCAGGAGATCGCCCGGTCCACGGATATCGGCCGTGCGTATGAGACCATCGGCCGGGGGGCGGAGATCCTGCCGCTTCGGCACCGCGTCGCCGTCGCGAGCGGTGCGCCTCCGGCGCCCGCGGAACCTCGTCCGGAGACCGGACGTGCCGTGAGCGACACCGGTCAACTCGCGTGGGCGGTGCGGGAAGAAGGACGCGGCGTCGTGACGGTCGACACTCCGCGCACGAAGGCGGTGATCGGATTCGGCGGCGGGCGTACGTTTCCGTTCGGTCCGGTCACGCTACAGCCGGGGGCCACGAACCAACACGGGTTCGGCGTGTGGGCGGTGACGGCGATGGACGGATCCGCACCGCTGGACCGAGCGCGGCGCATGATCGTCGTCGCACTCGGGTACTCCCAGAACACCGACGCGCGGTGGACGATCTACCCGGACCGCCCCGCGGGTACGGGGCCGCCTCCCGACGGCGTCTCGGTCACGCTCGGCAACCACTGGGGCGGTCCTCCCGTGTTGGCGGAGGGCGTGCCTGCGCGCGTCACCCTGACCGCGAACAGCGGGCGGGTGCGGGTCTGGGCGCTCGACGAACGCGGCCAGCAGAGAGAACCGGTCCCCGTGCACGTCGAACAGGGCCGCGCGATCGTCGACATCGGGCCGCAGTACCGGACGCTGTGGTATGAGGTCGAAACCGACGCGCCGTGACGCGTCCCCGGCCGGAGCTCTGGGTTCCCGGTTCGTCGAACGCCGCGCCCTCGCGCAGTGCCCGGGCACGGGCTCTCCGGTCCTGGGATCGAGAAACAGCGCAGGCGCCCGTTGGCCGCCGAAGTCGAAGAGATCAAGCATCGGTCCGGCGATCGCATCGAAGGACTGGTCCCCGAGCCGTCCCAGGCGCCAGTTGTCCTCAATGAGGCGGATGATCGACGCGACGTCGGTTGTCGTGTGCGCGACGTAGTTTTGCCTGGCGAAGGGCGAGATCGCCAGAAGGGGCAGGCGCGGCCCATACCCGCACCGGTCCGGATACGCCCCCGCCGGGGGCGCCCCGCACAGGCCGGTCGGGCCCAGCAGCGCATCGTTCGCCGGATCGTGAGATCGGCTCATGATCGGCGGCATGACGTGATCGTACCATCCGTCCGAGTCGTCGTATGTGATCAGGATCGCCATCGAGCGCCACTGGGGAAGACGCTCTAAGCGGTTGATCGTGTCGACCAGGAACTGCTGCTCCGCCAGAGGGTCCGAGTCTTCGGGATGCCCGGTCTGGATCCGCGGGGCCTTGAGAAAGATCACCGCGGGTACCGTGCCGTTCGACGCCGCGCGCCACAAGTCCGCGGCGTCGTATTGGTGGTTGGCCTGATCCGTCCGTCCGATCGACGTCACCGACGCCGGCGGCAGGTGGTGAGGGTTCGCGGTCGACCCATAGTACTGAAACGGCGCGTAGTGCGCATTGTAGTCGCCGCGGCACACCGCCTTACCGTTCCTGCTGCCGGTCGGCGCCCAGCCGCCGTAGAACCAGCCCCACGAGACGCCCTTGGCGTTTAGGAGATCGCCGATGTTCCGGTTGCCCATCTGCACGGTCCGGCCGGCGGCGCAGTCATCGGCCGCCGGATCCACGTTCCCGATCACCGACCCGTTGACCACCGCGCCGGGGATCGACGCCGGGTCCGCACCGTGAGTCTGGCCGGCCACCAGGTTGAGATGGCCCATCACGGTCGTACCAAACGTGGACGCAAAGAACCGGTCGCTCATCGCGAAGTGCTGGGCGTAGTTCCACAGCGCGGTGACGGTATTGCCGTCATAGTAGCCCATCGCCAGATGGGGCGTGCACTCCGCCGCGGCGGCGCTGAGCGTCACGAACCCATCGAGCAGACCACCGTCGTACGCCGTCTGTTCGTCCTTGTAGTGATTGTCGTTGTCGCACGTCCTGGCCTGCGCGCGATCCAGCCGGAACGGCGCCGCTGCGTTCGGATTGTGGAATCGCAGCTCCAGGGTGAGCCCGTCGACGGTCGGCGTATCGGGCCTCGCAACAAACGGCGGCTCCCCTGGCGGATTGGCGGCGTATGGATACGTACCGAAGTAGTGGTCGAAGGAGTTGTTCTCGTCGAAGATCACGACGAGGTGCTTGATCGGGGTCGCCGTCGCGATCCCGTCCGGGTCCGCCGACACCGCGGCGGTCGCGGGGAAGCCCGACAGCAGCGCGACCGAGGTGGCGACGATCAGGAGATCGCCTCGAGACATGTGTGTCCTCCGGTGTTCAACGCGTCGCAGCCGACGCCGCACGCGGACGCAACACCGAGCGGCGGCGGCGCGCCTCGACGCACCGTAGCAAGGCGAGGTGGTGAATGGATTAACGCCGTGTTATCTTTTCGGTCCTTCGGATCCCTGACTATCCCCGGAACGCCTTATCTGGTGTGGCAATTGCGCCCTGACGTCTCTGGATCGCCCTCGCTAACTCGGGGGGCCTTAGTCCATTCGGTTCCAAACGGTTCCGAGGGACGTGCGGAACGGCCGTGCCATCTTGGATGTGCTCACGTGGCTCGGGGACTCCGAGACTGACACTGCTCGCTGCGACATAGCCCCACTCTTTCGCACCGACCATCCGAGTATGGCTGGCCGCAGGCCAGTCTCGCAAGAAGCGTTCGATTTCATGGTCGTCCGCTACTCCAAGGAGTCGATGGCATCCTCGGGCAGGTGTGCCGCGTTCTCGCCTACGAGCGGGTCAACGGGCTCTCCCACACGCGGAACAGCAACTCTTTGAGCTGGTCGAACCGCTCTGGCCCCAGCTCAGCGCGCCATTCGCGCTCGAGATCGCCGAGTATGTCGTAGATTTTTGAGAACGCGGCGCGTCCGCGATTGGTAAAGCGGACGATTCGCGCGCGACCCTCGTCGGGGGCATCTGACCGGACGATGTAGCCGAGACTTTCGAGGCTCCGGAGTAACTGGTTCATGGCCTGCTTGCTCATGCCTGCGCGCCCGGCGAGAATGCCTGGGCGAACCCCATCCGGGCCTGGATATTGCAGCACCGCCATATGCGGCACGCGCAGCTCCGCAAAACCGGCGGCGTTGAGCCCCTTGATGATGCGGCGCTGGATCACCTGAGCCGGAACGCGCAACAGCGCGCCGATGCGCATATCTCTCGTTTGGACGGGTGAGCCTGTCACGCCCGAGATCAGCGAGGCCGAACGACTGCGATCGAGATCTCGGCGGTGAGGGTCAGCCGGCCGTCTCGGCGCACGCACCCGCGCCTGGAACGACCCGCGGGGTTGTGCACGCCCGCCTGTGGCATCGGGAAGTGGACCCCTATCGCCGCTGATCGCCTTGCGCCGCATTCTTGAAATGAGATGGGGTCGCCGTCGTCGGCAGGCGCTACGCTTGAGGCGGGGCCGGCGTGAGGCCGTGGCGGCGCATGACCTCCGCCATCTTTGCTCGGTCCGGCGAACCACCGGCCGGTGCATTGAACACCTCGGCAACCTCCCGGAAATACTGCGGACCCAGTACAGCTGGCGTGATCACACAGAGCGCCTTCACGTCCCGGTGTCCGTTGTTATCGAATCGGTGCATGGCGCCGCGCGGAATGCACAATGCCTGACCGGGGCCAACGTCGATTTGTGTTCCGTCGACGGTCCATGTCAACACGCCGTCGAGGCCGTAGATCGTCTCCTCGTAGCGGTCGTGGCTATGCGCTGGCGCCGGTAGGCGCTGCGCGCCCGGGACAAGGAGCTCAAATGCCGCGACACTGCCGTTCGAGTCTTCTCGGGTGATCAAGAAACGCACCGTGAGCGGCCCGAGATGGATTATTTCGTCAGAAGGATTGGCGTGGAGGTCGACGATCTGCGGTGCCATGTTGTGCCTCCGTATAGTAAATGAGATTTACTGAGTCAGAATTATAAACGCCATTTACTAGGATGTCAACACCGCTGTTGCGATGTGCAAGCCTCAGGTTATCCTCCCGTCGTGCCTGTCGTTGTTGGGGCGAAGGGAATGCGGAACAGCCTTGCCGTGGATATGCCCTGCACGCAAAGGTGGTTCGGCGAATGCGCCATCGTTAGGGTTCTGAGGCGCCGCGGTTACCATCACCCAGGCTGGGAGATTGGTGCGCTGCCCTGAGGCGCGCGCGGCGGTGCAGGAGCGGGCAGCGAAGCCGAGACGAACGGCACGGCGCGGTGGGCGAGGGGGAAGACGCCTCAGGAGCGCGCGAACCTACCTGAGTGGCCGGCCGGGACCGAGTGACGCGTATGCGGGTTCAGGCACTCCGAGACTGACACCGCTGTCCGCGACATAGACCCACTCTTTCGCACCCACCATCCGCATTCGGTTGGCCACATACCAGTCTCGCAGGAGGCGTTCGATTTCATGGTCATCCGTTCTGTCCAAGAAATGGGTACTCACCAGCAACTGGAAGTGCAATCGGGGGAACAATTGGGGAACGCTGACCTTGAAGGCCCAGGACCGCTGCGCCGTCCATTCAAACTCTTCGATCACGCTCAACGGAAACGTAGCCGCGAGGTAGTCCTCAACCACGTGACACGCCGGGTGTAACGCCATCTCCGTTGCCCTATGCGGCAGCGCCGCCGCTCATGACGACGACCGTCGGTATCCCGTCCCCGGCCGGATACTCGACCATGGTACCCAACAGCTCATATGACCATTTGCGCGCAGCCAAGTGGCGATCGCGATCGACTGCAGCGGGAGACAACCCCAACGCGCGCAGCAGAACCAGCGATTCACCAAATCGCGGCCGCCGCGCCACGCCGGCGCCGCTCCGGTCCCGCTTCTGGCTCGCGGCCTTGCGATTCGTCACCGGAATCGCCCCGGTGGTCGAACGGAGCTGGCACGCTCGCATGATCCTCTCTCTCCCGTCCCAGACGCGATTAGGTCTACCCGGATACTACTAATCACGAGGCCGCTTCAGTATCGGGCGGGGGGTTGATTGCGTTGCACCAAACTTACACGGAAGTAAGCGGCAACCGATGGGACAATTCCGCGAATCCTCAAGGCGGCAGCGATCGCGGTACCAACGTTCACACGACCGGGCCACATCGGGGTGATTTGGCGAACGGGCGCTCTCATGGTGGCACGCTGCCATCACCGCATTTCGGTCACCGGTGCCCCTCAGCGGCGAGGCTGAGTCCGGCGCCGACGAGGACGGCACCGGTGGTTCGGTCGAGCGCGCGGGCGACCGCGGGGCGCAGGGCACGCGCGATCGGCCGCGTCGCCAGGATCAGAAAGCCCAGCCAGATCACGCTTTCCGCGACGTTGATCAACACGAGAAGCACGATGAACGGCGCGACGGCAACCCCTCCCGGCACGAATTGCGGAAGGAACGTCACAAAGAACACGCCGACTTTGGGATTCGTGAGATTGGACAAGAGCCCGCGCACAAACCACGTGGAGTCGCTGCCGTTCGCGGCCCCCATCGCGCCCGCCGCGGGGACCTCGCTGCGCGGCCGCAGCAGGAGGTGGAGACCCAACCAGACGAGCCAGGCGGCGCCGATGACGCGCAGCACCGTGTAGGCGAGATGGGAGGCCGCCACCACTGCGCTCAAGCCGAGCGCCGCGGCCAGGCCCCACAGCAGTAGTCCACACAATATGCCGGCCGAGGTGTACGCGCCGCGGCGCGGTCCCTCAACGGCGGTGGTGCGCAGGATCAACGCGGTATCCGGACCGGGGGCCACAATCACCACGGCGCTTGCGGCCATGAACGCGAGGAGCGCGGTCGTGACTGACGTGGATTCCCCCTCGAATTTGGCTACGACGCAGATCCCGAGGGCCGGGCGAGAGGCCCGGACAACACTCCTGCCCGCGAGCGCGGACGCGTGCTGACATTTCCATTTGGGCACCTGCACTCCTTCCGTCAAAGCGCGGCACGGCGCGCGAGGATCGGAAGGGTGAGTCGCAACGCCGTGCCCGTGTCCAAAGACACCCACGGCGACGCGCGTCGCCTACTCGCCGATCGCGAGGGACACCGAACGCCCGCCTTCGGTGCTCTCAAGCATCGCCTGGCACAACCGCAGGGCGCGCCAGCCATCATCGAGGGACGGGGTCGGCGCCGTTCCCGTGTTGATCGCGTGGGCAAAATGCTCCAGCGCCTCCAGGTGTCCCGGACGGCTCACGCCACGATAGTTGGCCCCGTGGGCCCAGGTCTGGGTGACCCGTGCCCGCAGGGCGGGGTCGGCGAGCTCATCGGGCAACGGGTACCTCTCAAGCGAGACGAGGTGGCGTACCGTCACGGCCTGTCCCGCGTCCCCGACGATGGTCAGGGACGGGCTCATCACGGACGCGTGCGACGCCAACAACAGCGTCCCGGTGGCGCCGCCGACAAAGAGCACCAGCGCCGAGAGACCAAACTGGTCGCGACGCGTTGTCGTCGCCGAGGTCGCCGCGGTGACACCGCGCACCGGGCCCATGAGAAACCGCATGCAGTCGGCCATGTGGCATCCCTGGTCCAACATGAAGCGCCAGCCCAGTGATCCGCCACCCCTTCCACCCGGCCCGCTGACGAACTCACCCGGTGCCAGATGCGTACCGTGGAACGCGACGGCCCGACCGAACGCCGGGCTCTCGACGATCGTCTTTTGCACGCGGATCGCGGGCGCGTGGCGCCACATCGTCCCGACCATCCCGACCCGCCCGCGCGCGCGAATCGCATCGGCCAACTGACGAGCACCTTCAACCGTCGGTGCCATCGGCTTCTCGACAAACAGATGGACGCCGGCCTCGGCGCAGGCGAGCCCCATTTCGTGATTCATCGACGCCGGCCCGGCCACGACGGCGGCGTCGATCGCTTCGTCCGCGAACATCCGGGCGACGTCCTGGTACCATCGTCGCGCCCCGAAACGCAAGCCCAAGGCCGCACGCTCGGGATGGCGGTCATAGGCCGCAACGTACTCGAACGCGGGGATCAGCGGGATGCACGGCTGCAGGCTCGTGACGGAATGAGCGCCGCACCCAATCACGGCAAGGCGCACAGGACGTTGCGCCGACGCGGCGCACATGGCTACGGCACCCGCCGTCCACGGACGGCGGCGCCGGCGACCCTCCGCCCGGATCCCGACCGCTCCACCGCCCGAATCACGCGCGCGTACCCTTTCGCGCGAGCACCCGGTGGGCCGCGTCAACGATCGCCGCGGGAGTTAGGCCGTACTTCTGCCACAGTGCGTCCGGCGTGCCGGACTCGCCGAAGGTATCCTGAATGCCCACGCGCTCGACCGGCACCGGTCTTAGACCGGCCACAGCTTCGCACACCGCACTCCCGAGGCCGCCGAGGATCGAATGCTCCTCGACCGTGACGATCGCGCCGGTCTCCCGCGCCGCGCGTCCCACGAGCGCAAGATCGAACGGCTTGATCGTGTGCAAGTTCACGACGCGAGCGCCGATGCCAGATCGGCTCAACAGCGCTGCGGCATCGAGCGCGACGGGCACCATGGTGCCCGTCGCCGCCACGGTGAGATCGTCCCCCCGGCGCATCACGTAGCCCTTCCCCAACTCAAACGGCGTGTCCGGATCGGTCACGATCGGCGTGGCGGTACGGCCGAGGCGGAGATACACCGGGCCAAGATGCGCGGCCGCCGCCCGTGTGGCTTTCGCGGCCTCGTACGCATCCGCCGGTGCGACAACGGTCATCCCCGGGAGCTCCCGCATCGCGCTGAGGTCCTCGAGGGCTTGATGTGTCGCGCCGTCCTCCCCGACGCTCAGGCCGCCGTGGCTGACCGCGATCTTCACATTGGCCCGGTTGTAGGCGACGGCGAGACGTACCTGCTCATTGGCGCGGCTGGTCGCGAACACGGCAAAGGTGGTCGCGAACGGAATGAATCCCGCGAGCGCCAAGCCGGCGGCGGTACCGATCATGTCCTGCTCGGCGACGCCCATCTGGAAGAACCGGTCGGGAAATCGTGCCGCGAAATGGTGCACGCGCACCGACTCGGCGAGATCGGCTGTCAGCGCAACGATCCGCTCGTCGACCTGGGCCAGGTCGACGAGCGCTTCCCCGAAGGCATCGCGCATCGCCTTCCGTTCGCGGGCCGCCAATTCCACGGTCATGCGGGTGCACCACCCCACAGATCGGCGGCGAACCCGGACGGCAGTTCTCGCAACGCCTGCACCGCCTGGTCTTCGGACGGCGCGGTCCCGTGCCACTTGGCATCCCCTTCCATGAAGGACACCCCCCTCCCCATCACCGTCTTCGCGACGATCGCCGTCGGCAGGTCCTGCGTTTCGTGAAATCGTTCAAACGCGCCCGCGATCGCGTCGAGGTCGTGTCCGTCGATCTCGTGGACGCGCCAGCCAAACGCCTGGAAGCGTGGGGCGATCGGATCGACCCGCTTCACGAGCGACGTAGCGCCGTCGATCTGCAGCCCGTTGTCGTTCACGATCAGGCAGACGCGATCGAGGCGGTAGTGGGCCGCGGTCATGGCCGCTTCCCAGATCTGGCCCTCCTGCAGCTCCCCGTCTCCCACCAGACAATACACGCGGGCGGGCACCCGCCTCAGCCGCACGCCGAGCGCGATCCCGTTGGCCACGGACAACCCCTGCCCCAGCGGCCCGCCCGACGTCTCGATGCCGGGAAGATCGACGTGCGAGGGATGCCCCTGCAGGCGGGACCCGATCCGCCGGAACGTCAGGAGCTCTGCCGGCGGGAAGTATCCGGTGCGGGCCAGCGCGGAATACAGGCCCGCGCACAAATGCCCGTTGCTCAGAACGAAGCGGTCGCGATCGGGCCAGTCCGGCGCGGCCGGATCGTGTCGCAACTCGCGAAAATACAGCGTCGCCAGAATCTCCGCGGCCCCGAGCGCCCCGCCGGGGTGTCCGCTGGCGGCCACCACCGTCTGCGCGATGACATCGCGCCGAATCTGCGCGGCAGCCCGCTCGAGCGGGAGGGCCGCGTACGATCGCGTACTGGGCACGAGCGTCCTCCTATCCCTTGACAGCGCCGGCGGTGAGCCCGGCGATGAGTTCCCGTTGCACAACCATGAACAGGACGATGACCGGCACCGCGGTGATCACACCGCCGGCCATCAGCAGATCCCAGCGGATGATGAACTCGCCCATGAACGTTTGGAGGCCGACCGGGATGGTCCGCGCGCTCGCGTCCGCGGTGAAGGTCAGCGCGTAGATGAACTCGTTCCAGGAGTACAGGAAGATGTACGTGCCCGCGGCCGCGAATCCGGGGGCCACCAGGGGCAACAGGACATAGCGAAACGCCTGCAGCCGCCCGCACCCATCGATCGTCGCCGCCTCGTCGAGCTCTCGGGGCAGCGCGTTGAAGAACCCGGTCATCAACCACGTCGAGAACGGCACCGCAAACGCCGCGTCCGCGAGGATCAACGAGCCGTACGTGTTCAACAGGTGCAGCGAGCGCATGATCACGAAGAGCGGAATGACGAGCAGGATCGCCGGGAACAGCTGCGTCGCCAAGAAGACGAACAACAGCACCCGCTTCCCGCGCATCGGGAGACGGGAGAGCGCGTAGCTGGCCGCCGTCGCGGCAGTGAGCGCGATGACGCAGGTGCCGGTCGCGACGACAAAGCTGTTCAACATGTAGCGCGGGAACGGGGTGGTCTGAAACAGCTGCGCGAACCCCGCGAGCGTTGGGTGCGCGGGCCAGTATCGCACCGGAAAGACGTATAGCTCGCGTGGCTCCTTCAGGGAGGTCACCAGCATCCAGAGGTACGGGAGGATCACCATGCCCAACCACGCGGTGAGTAGCACCCGGTGCGGTAGGTTGCGAAGGGTCCGACTCATTCGGCGGCCTCGACCGAACCCAGGAGCCGCATGTAAATGAGCACGGCGCCCGCCAGCACCACGGCCAGTTGCATCGCGACGGCCGCCCCGGAGCCGATCGCCAGTCGCTTGTACGCGGCGAAGTACGCGTACAGCGGGACGGTCAGCGTGGCCACACCCGGACCGCCTCCCGTCATGACAAACGTCAGGTCCATGTAGTTGGCCACCCACATCGTGCGGAGCATGGTCGTGATCAGGATCGTCGGGCGGAGCAGCGGCAGCGTGACGTACCGAAACGCGGCCCACGCATTGCCGCCGTCGATCCGCGCGGCCTCGTACAGGTCCTCCGGAATCGCCTGGAGACCGGCCAACAGCATGACCGCGAAGAACGGGGTCCCCTGCCATATCGCCGCCAGCATCACGGCCGGGAGCGCCGTCCTCGGCTCGGCGAGCCAAGCAAACGCCGTGTGGAGCAGCCCGAGGCGGCGCAAGACATCGTTCAGCACCCCGTAGTTGCTGTCGAGCAGCCACAGCCACATCAGGGCCACCAGGACGCTTGAACTGGCCCAAGGAACGAGGGCAACCCCCCGCCAGAACGCCCGCCCGCGGAAGGGCTTGTTCAGCAGGAGCGCCCCGCACATCCCGAAGACGAGTTGTGCGCCCACGACCCCAACGGTCCAAATCACGGTCTGGCGCACCCCGATCCAAAACGTCGGGTCGGCCCACGAGGCCACGTACTGGGCCCCGCCCACGTACGTCGCAGTCCCGAGTTGGAGCAGCCGAACGTCGTGCACGCTCAGCCAGACCGCCCGCAGCAACGGATAGGCGATCAGCCCGAGCAACAGCGCACACGCGGGCGCCAGCAGCAGGTACGCGCGCGCCCGATCGGACCGCGCACGGGACGCCGGGGGGCGGAGCACGGCGCCCCGCGCCGCACTGACCATTACTTGGACGCGAGCGCCGTCGCGATGCGATCAAGCATCTGTTGGCTCGAAATCTGTCCGAGCAGCGCCTGCTGCATCAACTGCTGCCACAGTTGCGCGGAGACATACCCCACCCCCGGCAGCCCTGGCCAGGTGATCGCGTACTTCGCCTCGTCGAACGATGTCTTAAAGAACGGGTTGTTCTGGTAGGAGGGGCTGGCCGCCAGCGACGTGAGGACGGGCAGCTGTCCCTGCCGCGACCGGCTCCACTCGTCCATCGCCTTGCGTTCGGTCAGCCAGGAGATGAATGTCCACGCCGCCGCCTTGTTCTTCGACCCGCGGAGCACCACGTTCCCCGCCATCGTCGCCATCGTGGCCGGCGCCTTCGGGTCCGCGACCGGGATCGGGATCACGCCAACCGCGCTGGCGCCGAGCTTATCGGTGACCAGCACCGACGACCCGACGTGGTGCGCAAACATGGCGGTAATCCCGCCTTCGAACGCCCCCAGCACCTGCGCGTACGCGTCGCTCGGCGCGCTCGGCGGCGCGACTTTCTGCGTCCGGTACAGATCGATGTACCACTGATTGACCGCCACGGCCTTCGGCGAATTGATGACGACATGGCCGAGCGCGTCCACCATCCGGGCGCCGCCCGCCACCATGAACGCCAACCACTGGTCCTGGCCGCCGCCACCGCCGCGCAGCCCAAACCCGTATCGGTTGTGCGCCGGGTCGGTGAGGCGCTTCGCCGCGGCTACGAACTCGTCGAACGTCCGCGGCGGCTGCAGCCCGGCCTGCTGGAACCAGTCCTTCCGGTAGTACAAGTAGAACGTGATGAACTGGTGCGGCATCATGTAGATCAGGCCGGTGGGCGAGATGCGGCCGGTGTTCCACAGGTTGGCGATCACATCGGTCCGGCCGCCCCAGTGCGCGACGTACGGCGACAGCGGTTCCAGCGCGCCCGCCTGCACGAACTCACCGAGCCACCAGTCCTTGAACCGCGAGGCGTCGGGGCCGCTCCCGGCGGAGATCGCGGTCACCAGCTTGTCGTGAAACTGGTCGAGTGGAATCACCTGCGGCACGACGCGGATCCCGGGGTGCGAGTCGTTGAACTCCTTGATGACCGCTGGGAACATCGGATCGGTCGGATCATCCAACCACAACCAGTACGAGACCGTCGTCGGCGCCTGGGCCTGGCTGAACGTCGGCGCGACCAATAGGGCGCACAACGCAAGGCACAACACGGCGGGACGGATACTCCGCATCCACGAACTCCTGATCATTCGGCCACCCCCCCAACATCGGTTCGGATCAATGAACATCAGCTCAGACGCTCCAGCGGATGGGACAAGGTCCGGCCCGTGAGACGGCCCTGGACGTCGTCGAAGTGCCGTTCCAACGCGAGTTGCGCGTCGCCGAGGTGTCCGCCCCTGAGCGCGCGGACGATGGCCTCGTGGTGGTGCACCGTGCGGAGCAGGTCGGTCGAGCGTCGGAGCGGCTCTGCTAGGGCCGTCTCGAACAGACTCCAAAACGCCTCCAGCAACGTATTGAGCACACCGTTGTGCAGCCCGCGGAACAACGTCCGGTGAAACGCCCGGTCCTCCGCGATGAACAGCGCGCCCTCCGCGGCATTGGCGCGCATCGCGCCCACGAGCGCGTCCAGCTCATCAAGCGTGCCCCGGTCAAGCGTCTTCTGCGCCGCGCCGAGGAACGACGCTTCGAGCGCCCGCCGTACTTGCAACAGCTCCCGGATGCTCGCGGCATCGAACACGAGCGCATACGAGAGCCCGTGAACCAGGGCGCGGAGGTCAAACGCGCCGACGTACCGGCCGGAACCCTGGCGTGTGTTGATCACGCCGACAGCCTCGAGGGACCGCAGCGCCTCGCGAACGGCAGTTCGCGAGGCCCCGAGTTGAGCCGCTAAGGTCCCCTCGGTAGGAAGTCGGTCCCCCGGCCGGAGCCGATTATCAACGATGTACCGGCGGATCCGGTCCCGAATGCGCACGTGGACGGCCGAGGGCTGCAGGCGCTCGAGCGCGACAGGCCGTGAGGAGCCAGCAGATTTATCGGTCATCATACAACCTACAAATTCTCCGGCGGCAACGGCGGTTCCTGCCGAGACGCTGGACCCGCCCGGGCGGCCGGAAGGAGGTTGACTCTCCGTTCGGGGGAGGGTGTAAAACATCATCATGATCAAGATCGGCGACTTCTCGGCGCTGTGCCGCGTCTCGGTGAAGACCCTCCGACACTACGACGAACTCGGCCTGCTGACACCGGCGCGCGTCGACCCGGCAACGGGGTACCGGTACTACGCGGCGTCCCAGCTCGCCGTTCTTCACCGCATTCTCGCGCTCAAGGATCTCGGGTTTTCGCTCGGCCAGGTCGCCTCGCTGCTCCGCGACGGAGTGACGGCCGAACAACTCCGCGGCATGCTGCGATTGCGCCGCGCGGAGCAGGAAACTCGTCTGTCCGACGAACGCTCCCGCCTGACTCGCATCGACGCCTACCTACACCTGATCGAGAGGGAGGGAAGAACGATGGGCACCGAAGTCGTCCTGAAGGAAGTTGATCCGCAATGGGTGGCCTCCGTGCGCGAGGTCCTGCCCGCCTATCCGGACGTCGGCCGCTTGTTCCCGCACGTTTTTGCTGATCTAGGCCGCCAGGCCGACGGGGCCCTAGCGGTCGCGATCTGGCACGATGCTGAGCACAAGGAACGCGATGTGGACGCCGAGGCGGCCGTGTACCTCGCGAATCCCGCGTCGATAAGCGGACGCGCGCGCGTTTATCAACTTCCGGCGGCGCTCATGGCCTGCACGGTGCACCACGGCGCCTACAACCGACTGAACCAGTCGTACGAGGCCATCCTCCGTTGGATCGAAACGAACGGCTATCGTGTCGCGGGGCCGATCCGCGAACTATACCTACACTGCGGGCAACCCGTCCGTCAGGACGACGAAACCTACGTCACCGAGATTCAGGTGCCGGTTGCGCGGGCGTAGAAACCGGCGGCGGCAGTCAATAGACGCGGGCAGCGTTCTCGCCAAAGATCTTCGGCCGCGCCGCCGACGGAAGATCGCCGAGCGCGTACTTGAGCGAGGCCGCGTCCCTTACCCGGCCCTCGTGACCATGAAAGCGGTCCAAAAAGACCGCCGTCAAGACGACCCATCGGTGATTCACGCGGGATCGACACGCGGCGGGCCCCTGACACGCTGCGGTTGGCACGGTGATTTGACAACGGACTCTGAGCGCCGATATACTGCCGCTTGAAGCCGCGTGCGGCGATGGAGCTCGCCGAAACCGCCCTGCCGGGGCTGATAGCTCCTACCCAGACCGTAGTCGGGTAGGGGCTTTTCGTATGCCCGCACCCCGGAGGGAGATCGTCGTGGACAACGTCTGGCTCACCGCATCGACCTGGCTCGGGCTTGCGCTCGTCGCCGTGCTCCTGTCGTTCTGGCTCCGCGTGTCCATCGCGCTCACAGAGATCGTCGTGGGCGTGCTCGGGGCCTTCGTGATTTCCCGCACATGGGGCGCCAGCGTCCTCGGCGCCAACGATGGCTGGATTGTATTCGTGGCGGGGTTGGGTTCGATCATGCTGACCTTCCTCGCCGGGGCGGAACTCGACCCAGTCGCGATTCGCCAGAGTTGGAAGGAAACGACCCTCCTCGGTCTCATCGGGTTCGTTGCGCCCTTCCTCGGAGCCGCAGCGGTGGCTCGCCTCTTTCTCGGATGGAATTCGTCGGCGTCCTGGCTCGCGGGTGTTGCGCTGTCGACGACGTCGGTCGCCGTCGTGTATGCGGTGATGCTCGAACTTGGTCTGAACCGAACCCATTTCGGAAAGGTGATCCTCGCCGCGTGCTTCGTGAACGACCTCGGCACCGTGATCGCGCTCGGCCTCATCTTCGCCCCGTTCACGTGGCGTACCCTTGCCTTTCTCGCAGCCGTCGTGCTGAGTCTCGGGGCGCTGCTCATCGGCACGGCCGGCCTGTTTCGGAGGTTCGGCGGTCGACCGTCGGAGTTCGAAACTAAATATCTGTTGTTCACGCTGTTCTTGCTCGGCGGCCTCGCCGCGTGGTCTGGATCGGAACCGGTATTGCCGGCGTATCTCATCGGTATGGTGCTCGCCGGGACGGTCGGGAGAGACCTTGCCTTCGTCAGGCGCCTACGGACGCTGAGCCTCGGCCTGCTGACGCCATTCTACTTCCTTCGCGCGGGGTCGTTTGTGCAAATTCCCGTGTTGGTCGCAGGGATCGGCATCTTCGTGCTGCTCTTCCTCGCCAAGGCCGTCAGTAAGTTCGTCGCGCTCTATCCGCTGACGCTGCGCCTCCAGTACAGATGGGACGAGGCCATGTACACAACGTTGTTGATGTCGACCGGCTTGACGTTCGGGACGATCTCGTCGCTGTATGGGCTATCCCACCGAATCATCTCGCAGAGTCAATACTCCTTTCTGGTCGCAACCGTGATTGCGAGTGCGGTGGTCCCGACTTGGGTGGCGAACCGGTTCTTCCTGCCGCATCACCACCTGCCGCAAGCCATGCTGCCGGAAAACGAAACGGGCGCGGTGCTCGTTCCCGACGGAGATTAGCTCGGGGCGCGACTCGATGGGCGGACCCCCTATCACCTCAGCCGGGCATATGGCCTGTCCAAGGCTCACAGAAGCACGCGTGGTGCGTGCTCGCCCCCTCTGGCGCTCGATGAACTCCGAGTCGTATCCAGCTCGATGCCGGGTCTTCGTCTGTTGAGGCGCGCCCGGCCGGAGCGCATCTTCGACAGGGAGTCTTGCGCCGAAACTCGAATGGGCGAACAAATGCCGCGTGGCGCCGCGACCGGATGGGCCCCGCCCCGCAGTCGAGATCGTGGCGTCGATCGAGGAGGAGAGCCGCGCATGCGGACCAAACCGGTTCTGCGCACCGTCGTCCTGCTCGCCCTTGCTTGGATGCTCACGTGGAACGTGTCGACGTTCGCCGCCACGGCGAGCGGCACGGTGACGGTGTGGGTCGGGAGTTGGTGGGAACCCCAGATCCCGATCGCCACGCAGATGTGGGCGCAAGACTACCCGGGGGTCACGCTCAAGATCGAGCCGCTGCCCATCAACGGGTACCTCGATAAGTTCGTCGCGTCCGCGCTCGGAGGCACCCCACCGGACGTGATCGACCTCGACGCGACCTGGGTGTCCACGGCAGCCGCCAAAGGCCTTCTGCAGCCGCTCGACGCGCTCACGAAGAGCCTGGATGTGAAGGACTACTCGCCCTCGGTCTGGGCCTCCAGCCGCTACAACGGCCATCAGTACGCGATCCCGAATCGAGCGTCAGCCAACGTGTTCTACTACAACAAGACCGTCTTCGACAAGGCGGGGGCCGCCTACCCCACCGACACTTGGACCTTCGGCGACATGCTGCAGATTGCGAGGAAAGTCACGACCGCGGGCCAGTACGGTGTCGGCGTCGCCGCCGACCTCAGCGACCCGTCCAATGCCATGGACCTGTTGTCCGCCGTGATCTGGGCGTATGGGGGGGATTTCCTCAACAAGGACAGCACCAAAGCGACGATCAACTCCCCCAAGAGCGTCCAGGCCCTAACCTTCTGGGCTGACCTCTACACCAAGTACCACGTCGCCCCGGAGGGGACTCCCAACTTCACGACGACCCGCGACCTCCTCCCCTTGTTTGAGGCGAACAAGGTCGGGATGATCACGGGCTCCTCGAACATCTTCGACGAGTTATCGAAGCACAAAGACCTCCGATGGGGCGTGGTGCTCTCACCGAGCAAGGTCAACCGGTCCGGCGGGTGGACGATGGGAGTGCCGGTCGGCGCGCAGAACGCGGCTGCCGCTCAGGTCTTTCTCCTGTGGCTCGCGAAACCGGCGAATATGGGCAAGATCATGAACCGCACCCCTGCGCGTCTGTCCGTCTACAACGCGCCCCCGTGGAACGACCCAAAGTACGTCATCTTCGCGAAGGCGCTGCGGGATGCGAGGTCGCTGCCTACGGTTGGCAACTGGGCCAGCATTCAGACCGTGATCATCACCGATGCGCAGAAGATCCTCGTCGGACAGATGACGCCGCAGCAAGCCGCGGACGCGATGGCCACGCAGATCGACGCCTTGTTGGCGAAAAAATAGCGGGAAGGATACGCGCCGTGTTCAAACTCGGATTCAGCACCCTGGGGTGTCCCAACTACGACATCGACCAGGTCATTGCACTCGCGAAGACCAACGACTTCTCCGGCGTGGAGATTCGTTTCCTTCGCGGCGAGGTGGACTTGCCGAAGCTGGAAGAGTTCTCGCAGGCATCGATCGGCAAGACTCGGCGGCGCTTCGACAACAGCGGCATCGAGGTCGTCTGCATCGACACCAGCGTGCGAATGAACTCCCTCGACGAGGGCGAACGACGGAAGCAGTTGGAGTCGTCGCGGGCCAACTGCGCCATTGCGGAAGGACTGGGGGCTCGGTACCTTCGCGTCTACGGGGGCCCGATCCCGGCGAACCAGGACCGGGAGGCGACCATCACCGCCATCGTCAAGGGGCTCAGCGAAGTAGCAGACGAAACCCATGCCCGCGGCGTGACCGCCTTGCTCGAGACGCACGATCATTTCTCCACGTCGAAGAGCATCCTCGATCTGTTCTCTCGTGGGGCGAGCCGGCATCTCGGGATCCTCTGGGACACGCTGCACACCTACCGGCACGGAGAGTCGGGCGCGCACACGTGGGCGCAGCTCGGTCCACACATCAAGCACGTCCACGTGAAGGACTCGGCCAAATCATCCGCGGAGGGATTCGATCTCGTCTTGACGGGTGAAGGAACGGCGCCGATCCCTTCGTTTCTCGAGGTTCTCAAGACGGCAAACTACAACGGATACGTGGACTTCGAGTGGGAGAAGGCCTGGCACCCGGAGATCGAGGAGCCGGAAGTGGCCATCCCGCACTTTGCTCGGTACATGTCGGGGAGGATGTGATCCGGACGCCTCCTGACGGTGGGGCCACGGACGTCCGGCCTGGGGGCGCGCCGCACGCCCTCCAGCAGCGGCTCGCGGCGTCCCGTGCGCGTCGGCGCCGCGTCGCGCTCCAGAAATGGGGGCCCGGGTACGTCCTCGTGCTACCCGCCACGGTGCTCATCGCGGTCATGATGATCTATCCGACGCTTCAGACCCTACGCTTCAGCATCTCCGCGGTTCGGTTGCCGACCTTCGAGACGACGTTCGTCGGGCTCGCCAACTTTGCCGCCGTCATCGGTGATTCTGCGACCGGCCTGCTCCTCGAACGCACCATTTGGTGGGTGGTAGGCACGGTCGTCCTCCGTTTCGTCCTCGGGTTTTTGGCCGCCCTCGTGTTCAATGCTAAGGTGCGGGGGACGACCTGGATGCGCGTCTTGGTCCTCCTGCCCTGGACGATTCCGGCGGTCGTTGCCGCCAACCTCTGGCGCTGGATCCTGCAGAGCGACAGCGGGATCCTCGACCAGAGCCTCACGGCGTGGGGCCTAACTGGCTGGGCCCGCAACTGGCTTGGCAATCCCCACACCGCGCTTCCTGCCGTCATGATCGCCTACTCGTGGGCGGGATTCCCCTTCATCATGCTGCTGATCCTCGCCGGGCTGCGCGGCGTGCCCGGGGAGCAATACGAAGCGGCCTCGGTCGATGGTGCCAACTGGTGGCAGCTGTTCCGTTTCATCACGGTGCCCGCGGTGAAGGGTGTACTCGCCATCGCCCTCATCCTGGAAACGGTCAGCGCGGTCAACTCCTTTGACACGCTGACCGTGATGACCGGCGGCGGCCCCGCGAACGCGACACAGACGTGGAGCCTCGCGATCTACAGGGCCGGATTCGTCGACTTCAACCTGGGTGGGGCCTCCGCGCTAAGCGTGCTCATGTTTCTTGGTGCGCTCGTGCTGCTTGCAGTCTACAGCGCCGCCAACCGGGGCGGCCAAGTCAAGCAGGCTTGGCGATGACGCCCCTGGAGACCCACGGGCGTCCGGCCCAGGCACGGGGCCTCACGGCGGCCGGGCCGCGGATCACAAAAAAGCAGACCGCCCGTGTCGGACGGTACGTGTTGGTGTATGCGTGCGGGCTCTTCTTCGTGTGCTTCAGCGTCGTGCCGCTGATCTGGGGCGTGAGCACGGCGCTGAAGACGACGAACGACCAGTACGCGTATCCGCCGAAGTGGATCCCCGACCCGGTGACCTTCGAACACTTCATCTCGGTGCTCCACAACGCGGCGATCATTCGCGGGTTCGTCAATACGGTGATCGTGGCGACCTCGACCACCGCGATCGCCCTCGCAGTGGGGATCCTCGGAGGCTACGGGTTCTCCCGCTTCCGCTTTCCGGGTCGCAACACGCTGCTCTGGTCCGTCCTCTTCACGCAGTTGTTTCCCCGCGTGGTCGTGATCGTCCCGTTCTTCATCACCCTCCGCCACCTGCACCTGATGAACACCTTGCCGGGATTGGTCCTCGTGTATCTCATGGTGGTCTTCCCGGTCTCCATCTGGTTGATCAAGGGCTTCTTCGACAGCCTCCCGGTTGAGATCGAAGAGGCGGCGGTGGTCGACGGCTGCACGATCCCGCGTCTCCTGTGGCGGATCGTCCTGCCGATGGCGAAGCCCGCATTGGTTGCGGTCGCCATGTACTCGTTCATCCTCGCGTGGAACGAGTTCCTGTTCGCGCTCGTGTTCACGCAAGGGTTGGACAAACGCCTGCTGTCGGTCGCCCTCGCCTTTTTCATCGACGAGAACGGCATCCGGTGGGGCGATCTGATGGCGGCGTCGCTCTTGATGAGCATCCCCGCGGTCATCGTGTTCACGTTCTCGCAGAGGTTGCTCGTCCGAGGGCTCAGCGAGGGAGCGCTCAGGGGCTGATGGCGCTACCGGACAGACGCGCGGGGAACCTGTCGGACCAGGTCGCGATCGTGACCGGTGGGAGCCAGGGGATCGGGTTCGCCACCGTCGGCGTGCTCGCGGGTCGGGGGATGCACGTGATAGCCGTCGCCCGCGACCCGAAGCGCCTCGAGACCGCCCTCAACAGCCTCGGCGCCGAGCTACGCGGCCGGGTCGTGGGCCTCCCGGCAGATGTCACCCGTGAGCACGAGGTCGCGGCCACGGTCGCCGAGGTCATGAAGCGATTCGGCCGCATCGATGTGTTGGTCAACTGCGCCGGTGTGAGCATGAACGCGCGTCGGCGCCTGGTAGACACGACCACCGACGAGTGGAATCGGCTCATCGACACGAACCTGACCGGCACGTATCTAATGTGCCGGTCGGTGTTGCCCCATCTCGAGGCGGCCGGGGGTGGGTACATCCTCAATGTCCTGTCGACCGCCGCATTCAGGAGCACGGCGGGTGTGAGCCTCTATGCAGCGTCCAAGTTTGGGGCCAGAGCGCTGACCGAAGCCCTGATCGAAGAATACCGCAACTCCGGCATTCGTATCACATCGGTCAGCCCCGGCCCGGTCAATACGACCATCTGGGATCATAAGATTAAGCCGCCGTCGCAAGACGAGCGGGCGCTGATGTTGCACCCGTCAGACATCGCAGAAATCGTCGCCTGGCTGTTGGATCGTCCGAGCCGGCTCCACATTCCTGACATCACGGTGAGACCGTGGGCCGGCACCAGTTGAGTGACGAGCACCGGATGAACCAGGCTCAGCGGACGTCATCGGCGCGGGTTCGCGGCAAACCGCCGCATCGCAGGGACTGAAGAAGATCGATTGACCCCCTGCATCAAAAGGGGGCGAGGCGGGCCGGCGGGAACCCTGCTACAGTCGACGGCTGCCGGATGAGCGGGCTGCACGCGGCGCGTCGCCGAGGGCAGACCTCGTCCGGCCCGAAGGGGCAGGTCGGAACGCCACGCCCTTCCGCGCCTGCGCACCGAGAGACGGAGAAGGGGTGCCACAATGATCTACGAACTCAACCACGTCGGGATCGTCATCAGAGACTTGGACAAGTCCGTCGCCTTCTACCAGGACGTGCTTGGTGGCAAGGTGGCGGTCCGAAACCGCATCCCTTCCAGCCAAACCGATATCGTCTACCTGCAGATCGCCGGGGGCCTGATCGAATTGCTGCACCGTCGTGAGCCAGCGGCCCACGAGGTCTTCGGGATCACGCACATCGCGTTCATGACCGATGACCTCGACGCCGACTACCGAGCGCTCGTCGACACCGGCTGCGAGTCATTGGTGGCGCCCAAGGTCGCTGGGTCGGGGGTGGGGCGCCTCGGCTTCCTGGGGGACCCAAACGGAGCTCGCGTTGAGCTCATCCAGCGCGACGTCGACTATCGGACGGCGCCCATCGAGCACGGAGTCGTCAAGTCTCTTGACCACTACTCGGTGCGCGCGAATGATCTCGTCGCGGCACGGGACTTCTACGGCCGCCGCTTGGGCATGAATCTCCTGAAGCAGATGTACATCGAGCAAAGACAACTCGACATCCTGTATTTTAATCTCAACTACGATGTGGTCGAGCTCCTGCACCGACCGACACCCGACACCGGCGACATCTTTGGCCACATCGCCCTAAGGGTCGAGAATGTGGACAGAGCGCTTGAACGCGTGGCTGCGCTGGGTGTTGCCGCCGAGCCGGGTACCCCCAAGCCCGCAGGCAACGGCATCGGTCGCATTGGGATCATTCGCGACCCCGATGGTGTCAGGATTGAACTACTCGACCGCCCCGATCTCCGCACCCTCTAGCATAGCCGGCGTGGCGGACCCGGAGGGAGTCGGACTCCTCCGGGTGGGGTGGGTGCGGAAGGGCACAGGCGCTTTGGCCGGGGGGGGCCGGCGGGCGTCACGCTATCCCAGAGGGTCGTCGATGGTGAAGTGCCTCGCGATCGCCGTTTGCGGCGGTACCGCGATCAAGGCAGTCGACCCGTAACAGAAACTGGTCGGACGCGCGACCAGCGATGACCGTGCGGCCCAGGCATTCAGGTGGCCCGCCGGAGCTCTTCCTCGGCGGGCCACCCTGTGTACACGTGGGGCGAGTCCGCGATCAGGTCGTCTTATAACGAGCGTAGAAAACTGAGGAGGCTTTGTCGATGAAACAGTTCCAGGTTCTGACGATTGTCCTGTTGACTGCAATTACCTTTGAACTGGGTACGATTCTCGTTAATCTTCCAACGCCGGACGCGCACGCAGCACCGCTGGCGCCCGCACCTGCGGCACAGGGCCCAGCGTACGCACTGGACAAAGACCTTACCGACATTTCGACGCGCCTGGGAAACATCGAATCAAAACTCACTGCACTGCAACAGGCGCAGACCGTGCTGCAACAGACTCAGGTCAACATGTTCTCGAAAGAAAATGATGACTCCAAGCGGTTGCTGATGACCTGTTTCATGATCGCGCAGATGTATTTGAACGGGCCGGTGGGGCAGGGCAAGAACCCCTTGGACTCGTGCACCGCTCATGGATGGAGCGCATCCTCCTTCGGCAACTTCAGCATTCCGTTCGGGCCGTAAGGCTGCACCATCCCCAGCGTCGGCAAGCAGTCGTGCCCCGAATCGTTGTCACGATCCCCGACATTGTTGCGCGACGCTCCTCCTGCGCTACGGCGCCCACGCGCGGATCGCGCAAGAACTCTTGGGTCATTGCTAGTATTGGCACAACGATGAACAGGTATTCGCCTGTGCTCGCGCCCCCGTAGACCTGCTGCCCTCCCGGTGGCTGGTTTCCCGGCGCACGCGCAACGGCGACGGTCAGCGCCGGTGTGGGGAGTTCGCCGAGCACGCGCCGACCATTTCGATGACCAGTCGCGGCGTGAGCGGCGATTCGTACAGCCCGTGCGCGTGCCCGGTGCTGCCCCTTGCCCATGAGGTTGAGATGGGAGCGCCGGCAGGTCTGGCAGCGTCTTGGGGGTGCGCATCGTGAAGCCGCGGAATGGGGTCTCCCGGAGCACGCCTGTCTCGACGCACCACCGGAAGAACGTCCGCAACGTGCGGAATGCTTGGTGCTGGCGGCTGGCGCTGAGGTGCTGCAGCCCCACGAAGAACGTGCGAACCGCCAGCGCCGTGGTCTCCGGCACCCCTGCGGTAAAACGCCGAAGCCACCCATCATAGGTGCGCAGGGTCTCGGCGGTGCAGCCGGCGACACGCTTCGTGAGGAGGAACGCCTCGACGGCCTCATCCAGGGGGGTGCGCGTGGGACATAAGGCTTGGCGGGCCCGGGGTGAATCGAACACCCGACCAGAGGCTTAGGAGTCCCCTGCTCTATCCACTGAGCTACGGGCCCGCGCCGGTCTGCTCAGCCGACATTCTTCCATAGTGTAGCACAGTCGACGCCCGACGCGGCGCGAGCGTCCGCGCCCTCGTCGCGCTCGCTCGTCAACCGCCGAAGTCCAGCCATGCCACAATGGATGGGCGCCGAAAGCGGCGGCGCGGGGTCTCTACCGGGACAGAGCAGAGGTGCGGAACGGCATTGATGCTAGGGTCGCGTGGGACCCACCGCCGGACCCGTTGGTTGCGCCACTTCATGCTCGTCGGTGCCTTCCTCGGCATCGAGCCCGTCGTCGCCGTTCGCGTAGGCGGGTGGCCGGCGGGGAATCGCCTCGATGCGCGGTGACCGGAGCGGCGAGCGGACCGTTCCTTGCCGCCGCACCTTGACCGCCTTCGGACGTCCATCCTTACCAGGCGCAATCTCGAACGACACGGTTTCGCCGGCATCCAGCGAACGGAGGCCGGTGCCTTCGATGTCGCTGTAGTGGACGAAGAAATTGCGGTTCATCGCTTCACATTCGATGAATCCCCATCCGTGCTCGAAGCGAGACACGACTCCGGTGTAGCGGCGGCCGTCAGCGACTTGGGACTCCGCCCCGTTGGTCGCCACTACTTGCTCAAGATCGTGCACACCGAGATGGGCGCACAGCGCACGTAGCATCTGCTCGATACGATCCAACTGCCCGGACATCCTCATACCCTCCATCCAATGCTACTTGTGGCCAACGCATTCGATGTAGCCGGTACACCGCGACAACCCAAAACCGGGGCGTCCCATCGAGCGCAGCCGAGACACCCGCGATCGGAATCCGGCACGGGCCCTCCTCGGCCGAACAATCGATCGCTTCCTCTTATCAAGACACTTACCCGGTGCAGCGTGATCCTACACTCGAAGCAACGTAACCAACCCGGCGGCGGTTCGCCACGCCTACCCAGGTGCCAACGTCCGAGACACATACTGTCGCACTTGCCATCACCGATGGGCAACCACGACTGCACACCTGCCAACATCGGCACGGGCGAGTTCTTCTCTGCCATTGGCGCCGGGACTCCGGCACGCGCTCCGCTGCTCAGCCGCACCCGCGTCGGCGCAAATACACTTTCCTCAATCGCTCCGCCGGAATGATCGTGCGTACCTGCGGTTGCCGCCCGAGGAAGTACGGTGCTGGACTATTCGGTTGCGCTGATCCGCCGGTCGTTGGGGCTCCGGGAGATTGCGCCTGACGTAATTATGCGCGATGGAGACGCGAAGGTCAACGTGCCGAGACAACAATCTTCGTCCACTCAGACTGCCGCGAACCGGCGTCGTGCCCGGCGCCCATGAGGGGGTTAGCAAAACGAGTCGCCATATGTTATATCAAAAGCGTACTAAGAGTGCATGCAACGGACATCGGAGGTGAAGTTCGTGGCTGGCAAGATAGCGCTCGCGATCGAGTACTGCACGAGTTGAGGGTATCTTCCCCACGCCGTCCGTGTGACGGAGCGAATCCTCAAAGAGAACCTCTCTGAAATCGAATCGGTGCGGCTGATCCCGTCGTCCGGCGGGGTATTTGAAGTGACAGCCAACGGCCGTTTGGTCTTTTCCAAGAAACAGACCGGAAGACGGCCAGAAGCGGACGAGATTCTCGCCGCCTTGTCCCTCGGCGGCTCGTAGCCGACGACCAATCGATCCGCCGTTGGGGGGCCGGAAGCCGATGGCTTCCGGCCCCGCCTTTAAGTCAGCTAGTACCACACGACCGCAAGTCCCTGCATCTGGACGGTCACGCCCTTGCCTGGATCCACAAAAGCGCGCCACTGCGGCAGCGTGCGATCCAGCTCGCCCACGACGCTCGGGCCGCCGACACACCCGTAGTTGACTCGCATGCCGGCGACCGCGGACGTGGCCCCGGTCAGAAACACGCAGCGGGTCCCGTTGGTCAACTCCAGGGCCCATGGGAGCCCTTGTCCAATGCCCGGTCTATTGGCCTGGGCGCGCGGTGGCACCTTACTCGGCACCAACAAAGTCACCCGCGGCGACCAGGGATTTTCCGGACAGGCCAGCATGATTTTGCTTCCTTCGAACCCTTGGAAGCATGGATCGAGGATCCGGTTCGCGCTCATGCAGCGCCAGGCGTCAGCTCGCGACTGATCGGCCAGCGAGGCGGCGAAGCACTCACCGGTCACGCGACCGCTGACCTCCACGCCAGGCCGAACCGCCCCGGGAGCAAACGGCGCGTAGAGGCGGATCACCGTGGCGTCCGGGGCCTGCTGGGCTCGAAGCATCTCCGGTGTTCCCGTCAACACCAATACGGATGAGAACACCGCGACACATCCCCGCAAATTCGAACGTCGCATCGTCGCCTCCCACGATCCGCAGCGTGCGCCGCGGTTGCAAGATACGGAGAACCAGATTATCTCTCCTCTTCCCTCATCGATGCCCCAGGTAACGAACGCACCGGGATCAGGGCGATTGGGTAATATCACGACCGCGTCGGGACGCCGGCCCGAAACACGCCGCGGCGATCGGGACACGGCACTGGACACGCGTTCGCCTTGCCAATGGGAGCACCGCTCAGTAGACTGGGCTGGTCCACTATGCGCATCCGTGTCAACCGTACAACGTGGGGTCTCGCGGGGCTGACGCTTGTGATCGTCTGGGCGTTCCTGTGGACCGCACCGGCGCACCGACCCGCGCCCGCACCACGCCTGCCAGCGCAACCGCCCACGCAACGGTTTGTGCCCGATCCGATCGACGGCGAGCCGGTCTCCGGTGCGCTGGCGGCCCGCCGGCCGATCGCGATTATGATCGACAACTTTCCGGAAGCGAGGCCGCAATGGGGCCTTTCGGCGGCGTCGCGCGTCTATGAAGCCATCACCGAAGGCGGGATCACGCGCTACCTTGCGATCTTCGCCGAGCATGACGCGGCCCGCATCGGCCCCGTCCGATCCGCGCGCACACAGTTCCTGAACTACACCCTCGAGCTGGACGCCGCGCTGGCGCACGTGGGCGGCAACGCCGATGCGCTCGCTCTGATCGAGCAGCTGCGGGTGAAGGACCTGAACGAGTTCCGGTTCGGTGACGCATTTCACCGGATCTTCGCGCCGCATGTTGCGTTCGAGCACACGGTGTTCACCTCCACCGACGCCCTGCGGGCCGTCACCCAACCGGGATGGGACGAAGACGTCACGGTGGGCGCGCCGCACTGGAAGGACGATGCGCCGCCGGCCCAGCGCCCCGCCAATCAGAGCGTATCGATCGCGTTTTCGTTTCCCGAGTACGCGGTCTCGTGGATCTATCGGCCGGCGAGCAACGACTACGTCCGGCAGCTCGGGGGCACCGAGGACACCGACGCGGGGACCGGACAGGCCCTGACCGCCAAGTCGATTGCGATCGCGGTCGTACCGCGCACCCACGGGCGTACGGTGATCGGCGAGGACACGTGGACGTTCTCCGACCTGGGCTCGGGACAGGCGTGGGTCGTCGAGGACGGCGTCGCGGTCACGGGCACGTGGCGGAAAGCATCCCGCATCGACCGCCTGCGTTTCTTCGACCAAGCCGGGAACGAGATCGCCTTCGATCGCGGTCCCGAGTGGGTCGAAGTCGTTCCGCCCGAAGTCAACCCGGTCTTCTCTCCCTAACGGCGCGCCGGGACCTCGCGGAGCCAGCAGAAGGACGCGCAGGCCAGGGACGTCGAATCTCACGGACGGCGCGCGGATTCCCGGAACGCCCGCGCCCATCGAATGTTCACATTCATCTCGATGCGTCCGTACCTTGTCCGCCGGGTTCTGCTCATCATCCCGCTAATCTGGGGGGTGGTGACCAGCGTGTTTCTGGTCATTCACCTGCTCCCGGGCGATCCCGCGGCGGTGCTCCTCGGTCCGTTCGCGACGAGCGATCGGGAGACCGCGCTTCGACACATGTGGGGGCTTGATCAACCCCTCCTCATTCAGTACGCTCACTACCTCCGGAACGTCGCCGCTGGCGACTTTGGTACCTCGTTTCTCACCGGCGCGCCCGCCGCATGGCAGATTCTCAGCCTGCTGCCCTACACGATCGTCCTGGGCGTGGCGGCGTTGGCGATCGCGGTTGGAATCGGCATCCCGCTCGGCGTGACGGCCGCCGTGCGGAGTGAGACGCCGGTGGACCGCCTGTCGCTCTTCCTGTCCCTGCTCCTGGTTTCCGCGCCCAACTTCCTCGTGGGCATCGTGCTGCTCATTGTTTTCTCAGGCAGACTCGGGTGGTTGCCGTCGATCGGCGCGGGCTCGTTTGCTGAACCCGGCTCGATCATCCTGCACGCGATCCTCCCGGCGCTCGCGCTGTCCGCCGGCCTCCTCGCCTACCTGACGCGAATCACACGGACCACCCTCCTGTCGGTCCTGCGGGACGACTACGTCCGGACGGCGCGCGCCAAGGGGCTTGCGCGAAGCGCCGTAGTGTTCCGGCACGCGCTCCGGAACGCGCTGCTCCCCGTGCTCAGCATCCTCGGGATCGCGGTCGGCGAGCTCGTCGGCGGCACGGTCGTGATCGAGACCGTGTTCGCGCGGCCCGGGATCGGGAGCTTGCTCGTGAATTCCGTCACGGGCCGGGACTACGTGCAGGTTCAAGCCTGCGTGATCGTCCTCGCCGTTTCGTTCGTGGTCATGAACCTCGTCACCGACCTGTGCTACGCGGTCGTGGACCCGCGTATCCAGTACCGGTAGCCGCGCGCCGTGGCACACGCGTTGCGGTCGATCGCATCCACGCCTACCGCCCCCGCGGTGCGCTCCCGGTGGCGCGGCTTCGGGCGGGCACTCCGGCGCAACATCCCCGCGTTGCTGTCGCTTGTGTTCATCGGGCTCCTCGTCATCGTCGCGGTCTTTGCACCGTTGCTTGCGCCCTACGGCCCGTCGATCATCTCGGCGTCGGCGTCCTTTCGCGCGCCAACGTGGCAGCACCCGTTCGGCACGGACCTGTTCGGCCGTGACATTCTATCGCGCGTCATCTACGGGACGCGCCTCTCGCTCCTGGTGGGCGTGCTCGCGGTCGCGATCGGCGCCGCCGGCGGTACGTTGCTCGGTATGCTGGCCGGGATCAGCGGGCGGCGGGGGGAACAGGCAATCATGCGCTGCATCGACGTGGCGCTGGCGTTTCCGTTCATCCTGCTCGCGATCCTGATCCTGGCGTTCTTCGGCCAAGGCGTACAGAACGTTATGCTTGCCGTGGGGATCGCCTACGTGCCCCGATTCGCCAGACTCACGCATGCGTCCACGCTATCGCTTCGGGAGATGGAGTTCGTCTCGGCGGCGCGGGCGAGCGGCGCCGGACTGGGCCGCGTGATGCTGCGTCACATCCTGCCCAACCTCTTCCAAGTGCTGACGGTCTACGGGACGTTTTCGATCCCCGTCGCGATCCTGATCGAGGCGGGACTCGATTACCTCGGGCTCGGCGTCCGGCCTCCCACGCCGACGTGGGGCGCGATCATCAACGAAGGCCGGCAGTCGCTGATGATGGCGCCGTGGGAATCGGTGCTGCCGGGGCTTGTGATCATGCTCGCGGTGCTGGCGTTCAATCTGTTCGGCGAGGCCGTGGCAAACTTTCTGGACCCCAAGGCCAACGTCGGCCTCAACGGGTAGCCAGCGAGCACCTGCAGGCCGGGCTAGCGGCGCTGATCCCCGGTGCGGAAACGCTCGCGCGCCTCGGACACCACGCGGTAGGCCTCGTCCCGGCCGAGCCATCCCGTCACCGCCACCGACTTCCCCTCAAGGTTCTTGTAGGTCTCGAAGAAATGCTCGATCTCGCGCCGCGTGTGGTCGTTCACGTGGTCGATCGCGCGAATCGACGCCACGCGCATGTCCCCCACCGCGACTCCGATGACTTTCCAATCGCGACCCGCCTCATCGCGCATGTCCAGGATGCCCACGGGTGCGACCTCGAGGACACATCCCGGAAACGTAGGCTGCGAGATCAGCACCATGACGTCCAAATGGTCGCCGTCGGGGGAGCGCGTTTCGGGAATGAACCCGTAGTCCGTCGGATAGTACACCGACGAGAACAGCACGCGGTCGAGCCGTATGATGTCCAGCGTCTCATCGTACTCGTACTTATTGCTCGACCCCTTCGGGATCTCGATGACCGTGTTGACGATCTCGGGAGCCCGGTCACCGATCGGCACATCCGACCATGCCATGGCGCACCTCGACCCCTGGAACGGAGGCTGGTGAGTACGGTTCCGCCCCGCGGGCGCAGGCTCCTGGAACCCTCCGCGGCCGGGAGCGGACGGCGTCTGGGCGAGGATGCTATAGTGGAGCCATGAAGACGGCAGATCGCGGCCTGCGCCGATGCGGCCCGGAGCACGCGAGGTGAAACTCTATACCGGGATCGCCGCGACCCTCCTGGTCCTGGCCCAGGTGTTCAACCTGCCCAACCTCAGCACGCACCGCGAAGCGCAGTCCGATGTGGTGATCAACGCCTCCCCGGAGAAGGTATGGGGCCTCCTCGCGGACCTGCCCGGCTACGCGGTGTGGAACCCATACATCTCGCCGGCGAAAGGCGAGCTCAAAGAGGGAGCGCAACTCGAGCTCACGCTGCACAGCGGTGGCCAAACGGTCGTGATCGAAGAGACGGTGCTCAGCGTGAAGCCCGACGAAGAGTTGAGCTGGGGCGGATGGATGCTCTCCCACAACCTGCAACGCACGCTGACGTTCTCGATCGAGCCGGTCGCCCCGGACCAGGTCCGGCTGAACGCCCACGAGGTGTTCCAGGGCATCCTCCTGCCGTTCGCGGGCAACATCCCGGACGACGCGCAGCAGGGATTGGCGGAGATGGTCCGGGCGCTGCGCTCGGCCGCGGAGTTGGGCCCGCGGCGCCCTCCGTAACACTCACAGGACCCGGCGGCGATCCGCTACAGCGGGAGCCGCGGAGCGGTGGCGCGCCCCGCGGCTCCCGCGTTCATCGCGTCGTGCCGTCGGTCACCGGCACCACTGGTTCCCGCTGTTCGGATCTTGGCACCGGTTCCGTTGATCGGAGCGGTGGTCGCCGCCGCGATTGTAGTCGTAGGCCGGCGCCGGTTGGTTGTTCGCGTTGTGCAGGAGTACGTATGCGAGCCCGCCGAGGAACAGCGCGCCGAGCGCGATGCCCACCGCGGTCGAGGAACTGGACGGCGCCGCCACGCTCGAGGGCGCCGGCTGGGATGCGGCCTGCGGCACGCTAACGTCCAGCCGACCCAGGACGAACTGGCTGTTGCTCGGCACGAGGTACACCGTCACGGGGGCTCCGACGAACGCTTGGAGCGAACATACCGGCGTCAACGTGCCGTTCACGTAGATCGCGGTTTGGTTGGTGACCGGAAACGTCGAGGCGCCGCCGGACGTGTTCACGGTGATCTCCTGGGCTTGGCAGTTCGCCGCCTGAAGCGTGCCCTGGATCTGCAACGGTTGCTGCGCTTGGGCGCTGCCGACGCTGGCGAGCCCCAGGCATGTGATCAGGACCACAGTGACGACCGCGGTCAGTTGTCGCATCGCTGATCTCCTCGCTTCCCGAGCGGGAAGGATTCGTTCCCCGCCTCTACTGCCATCGTAAGCGTCACCCGTGAAGACCCAGTGAAGACTCAGTGAATGCAGCATGCAGATGTTGCGAAGATGCCGCCGCCTCTCAGACGGGCCGCGACAGCGCGGGCGTCGCCCGGGCGCCGCACAGGAAGATCCTCGGGGCGACCAGAACGCTGGAAAGACGCCGCAGACAGGGAGACGCGTGATGAACCTGCAGTCCCGCGTAACGCTGAACAACGGCACCGCGATGCCGGTGCTGGGGCTCGGAACGTGGCAGATCGAAGATGGGAAGCCGGCCGCGGACGCGGTCGCGTACGCCTTGCGGGCGGGGTACCGCCACATCGACACCGCGAAAGTTTATCACAACGAGAAGGGCGTCGGGGAAGGCGTTCGCAACAGCGGCGTTTCCAGAGAGGACGTGTGGGTAACGACCAAACTGTGGACCGGGGATCAACCCCACGCGAGCGATGCGTTCGCGGGGAGCCTCGCGACGCTCGGCCTCGAGTACGTCGATCTCTATCTCGTGCACTGGCCCGCGCCGGGCATGGTCACGCGAACCTGGAAGGCGATGGAAGAACTGTGCCGCGACGGCAGGTGCCGGGCCATCGGCGTCAGCAACCATTCCATCGATCAACTCAGCGAGATCCTGCGCACGGCGAAGATCCCGCCCACCGTGAACCAGATCAAGTTCTCCCCATTCGGCTTCGACCGGGCGCTCGCGGACTTCTGCCGCGAGCACGGCATCGCCGTTCAGGCGTACAGTCCGCTCACGAAGGGACGGCAACTGCGCGATCGACGGCTCCTGGCGATATCGCAGGCCTACGAGCGATCGCCCGCGCAGATTCTCATCCGATGGGCGCTGCAGAAGCACACCACAGCCCTTCCCAAGTCCCAGCGGCCGGAGCACATCGACGAGAACGCGCGGGTCTTCGACTTCGAGATCACTGCTGAGGACATGAGTCGGCTCGATCAGCTAGGCCAATAGCGCTCGCACCGACCCGGCCGCGGGTCCCCGGGGACCGGACCCACCGGCCGTGAGCAATCCGTGACCACGCATCAACGTTCTTCCGTCAGGAGCGGCTGGCGCTCTGGATCACTCTCGCGGTGTTCGCAACCCGCGCGGGCGCGCACTCCCGACGCCCGCTTCGGGCGCCGCCGGGTTCGAGCAACGTCCCGCTCACCGTAGTCCCGAGCCTCGGGGCACGCGACGGATGTGTCGGCCCCGCGCGTGGATCGGTGGCTACTTCTTCTCGGGAGACGCAAACGCGGCCGTCAAGCCGAGGCCGATATAGATGCCGCCCGTGACCACGCGCCGCACGCGCCGGAACCGACCGTCGCCTCTGATCCAGTGTCCCACCGAGCCGGCGAGCAGAGCGTAGGCGCCGTCCGTGCAGGATCCCAGCGTCACAAACAGCGCGCCGAAAATGAAGATCTGGATCGCGGGGGATCCCCTGGCCGGATCGAGGAACTGCGGCAGGAACGCGAAGAAGAAGAGTGCAGTCTTCGGGTTCAGTAGATTGACCCAGAAGCCTTGGGCGAACAGTTCACCCGAACGCTTGGGCGCGGGCATCGGCGCCTGTTCGTCTCCGTCCTTCGTCAGCAGCGCCTGGGCGCCCAGGTAGATCAGGTACGCCGCTCCAACATACTTCAGGGTGCTCAGTGCGAGCGCCGACGACACGAGGAGCGCCGAGAGCCCGGCGGCCGCCGCCGTTACGTGGATGAGGGTCGCCGCGTGGGTACCCAACACGCAGACCAGCCCCGCGCGCCGGCCGTGGGTCGCGCTGCAGGCCACGATGTTGAGGACGGCTGGACCCGGGATGAGCAGCAGCACAAGCGCCGCGAGAAGAAACAGCCCGATCGCCGGATACCCCGGCATTCCACCCTCCCCAAGAGCCTGCCCTGCGTGTTCTCGGCGGGCTGATCCGCGGCAAGCGTCCCGTGTCGGCAACTTCGCCGACGCCCCAGCAAAAACCCTACCGCGCACGGACCCGCCCGGTTCCATCCGGCACCTGCCCCACGGTCGAATGTTGACGATGTTGCTCAGGTACATCGGCCGAGAATCCGCAACCGGAGAATCGGGCCACGACCCGATTGCCTCACGGGGCCGTTCCGCCTACGTTAATGACACGCGATTGGGGGGAGCGATGCTCGTTCAGGAGTGCATGATCACGGACCCGCTCACGATCGGAGCGGACGCGACCGTGAGTGCGGCGGCAGAGTCCATGCGGGCCGCGCGCACGGGACGCGTGTGCGTTGTGGCCGGCGACCACCTCGTCGGCGTCGCGACCTGGGGAGACCTGATGCGCGTGCCTTCGTCCTGCGCGGGTAGTCCGGCGGACGTCGCGATCGCTACCGTGATGACGAAGAACCCGGTGGTGATCAGTGCCGAGGCGCCGATCGAGGAAGCCGCCCGCACCATCTACTGGCACGACCTTCGGGCGTTGCCGGTGGTGGACGGGCAAACGCTCGTTGGGCTTGTGACGAGCCGCGATGTGATCGGGAGCCTGATCCGCCGGGGTGGTACCGACATCTTGGGCATTACGATGACCGTCGCGCTTCCGGGCGACCTGACGGATCTCCACCGGCTCTCGAAGGCGCTCATCGCGCTGCGCACCACCCTGTCGCCCTTTACGTTGAACGTTCGGCTGGACCGCTTCGAGCATCGGGCTCGCATACGAGCGGCTTCGACGTCGCTCGCCGTCGCGGAACAACTCGCCGCGGCAGGATTCACGATCTCTGGATTGCGCCTCGATACCGCCGCAGTGATGCCGACGCATCACCCCAGTCACCCGCGCGACGAGGGATCCGCACCGGCCATTCCCCCAGTACCCGACGACCCGCTAGACTAGTTCGACGCCGCCCGGATCGCCACGCCGGAACGTGCGTGTGTCAGGGCTTCCATGCTCGGAAGATATCGCCCGATCCGCCAATTCCGCACCCGCTGACTCGGCCGCTCCACAAGAGGCCCGGCTGCCCGGAGATCCCGGGTTGGCCGGGTGTTCCGGGGCTTCCCGGCATGCCTCCTGGCCTTCCTCCCGCACCCCCTGCACCACCCGCTCC
>DATGJN010000025.1 GCA_035295165.1 bacterium | reverse complement strand
GATCGCGCGACGTCTCGTTCCGCAGGCCGTTCTGTTTCGTCCCCTCCCGCTCTGGTCCGCGGCGTTCGACCCCGCCGCCGTCTCGGGCGTGGACGACACGTGCGGGCCGACGCCGCAGCGCGCGGAGCGGAGCGGCGGCCGGTGGACGTTCCGCACGCCGGCGGGGTTCCCGGTCGACGAGATCGCGATGGAGGGCCTGACCGACGCGGTCGCTCACGCGAAGGCGATGGCGTGGATCAGCGAGAACGACGACGGCTCGTTCGGCTTCCACGGACCTGGCTCGTGCGCCTTGACGGTCGCGGTCGGGGACGCGGGCGACGGCCAGCGTGTCGGCGTCGAGTTCGGAATGCCCGGAGAGGGAGGCGTCTACGCCCGCGTCGTCGGCGTCGGCACGCGGCCGGTCGCCATCCTGCCTTCGACGCTCCTCGATCTCGCGTCCCACCCCGCGATCGACGGGAGCCGACTGAAGGTGGAGACGGAATCGCTGGACGTGATCGTCGTCGGTCGCGGCGCGTCCACTGTGAAGCTCTCGCGATCGGGCGGCGTGCTCGTGCGATCGCCTCCGGCCGATCCCGAGAGCGGGCCTGCGGTTCGTCTCGAGGGCGCCCTCGCCGGGCTCGGCGCGCTGTACGCCGTCCACGCGGGGCCTGCTGCGCGCGACGAAGGATTCGATCAGCCGACGCTGACGATCGACGAGACCGCGCGCGCGGAAGGCGGGGCGGCCGCCGAGACGCTTCTCACGATCGGCGCGGCGACGCGCACCGGAGCGGCGGACGCGTACTACGCCCGAGTGACAGGGATCAACGCGACCTTCGCCGTCTCACGACGGGCCGCGGACGCGATCGCGAGCAGCCTTTAAGAGCGAGCGGCCGGCTCGAAGCGTGGACCTTACCGAGACATGTGTGGGCCCTGGGCCATTTGTGGGCATTTGCTGGGCATGTCCGCGACGCTCCGCCGTCGGCGCTTCACCGTAAGTAACCTGAATAATAGAGGAATGTCGACGTCCACGTCGCCCCCTCAGCCAGCCTCAGGCGCCGACCGAGACTGCATCGGGATTGCCACCGCCCAGTGTCGCGCTGTAGACCGTGGCCATGTTCGCGCGCTTCTCGAGAGGCCACGTTATTTTCGTCGGTTGTCTGTGTGTGATTGGGGGTGTCGCGGCGGGCCAGAGGGACGCCGCCGGGCAGTGCTCCAACGTGGAAGCCGGAGTGACGGAGGACGCGGGCGCGCCCTTCGTCAACCCGCCGCCGGCCGCGTGCACGCCGAGCAACTACGTCTCCGCTGCGATGCCGCTCGGCAGCAGTACGCCACCCGCCGCCATGCCGACGGCGTGGCAAGGACCGCCGATGGCGACTTCCACCCCGCCGACCGGTCCCGACAACATCTATTCGATGCTCGGCGTCACGGATCCGATGGCGACGAACTTCGTCTACAAGAACGTCATGGCCCCTTACCCCGATGCGGCCGGCTGCCACGCGTTCAATAACCAGGGGCACCAGGCGGTCCACGACTGCCTGTGCGACAAGTGCTTCAGCCTGATGCAGCAGTGCGACGCGGTCCAGGGTTGCCAGGCGATCGCCAAGTGCGCATGGGACTCCGGCTGCGACCCCAGCGCGGGCATCATGGCCGCGAACAGCTGCTATCCCATCGCCGGGACGGGGTGCACCGCCCCGATCAACCAGTACGGCACGGGGAGCGTGTCGACCGGTCTGGCGCAGCAGCTCGGCCTCTGCGGCAAAACGAACAGCTGCCCGTCCCAATAACAACCTCTTCGATACTCCAGAGACCCACGAACATGGCAAAGTACGCTTGGCTCAAGTCTCTCAAGAAGACCGCTCCGGAGATTCCCTACGAGTCCCCGCTGTGGCTCGGTAACCACTCGAACGGCGAGTATTTCCACCTGCAGACGCCCGAGGAGGCGCGGATGCGCGCCGAGATCCTGCGGCGCGGCGAGGAAATCGCCCGAAAGCGGGGCATCGACCGGCGCGAGTTCCTCTACAGCACGGGCGGGATGGCGCTCGCGCTGTCGGTGGTCAACGAGTTCGGCTGCGGCAAGAGCAGCGGCAACAAGCCGGGCCAGCAAGCCCCCTTCTGCGTGAACGACTCGGGAGACGACGCTGCCAACGCGAACCTCACGGGGAACGAGTTCATCTTCGACGTGCAGACCCACTGCTTCGACAACGGAGAGTGGCGCACGCGCAACATCGTCTATCCGACGTTCCTCTCCCTGATCGCGAATTGCACCGACGAGCCGTCCGGCTCCCAGCTCGATTGCTTGAATCAGCAGCACTACGTCGAGCTCATGTACATCGACAGCGACACGACGATGAGCGTCATCACCGCGTGGCCCGCGGCGCAGTGCTACCCGGACCGCGACCTGCTCGGGAACCCCGCCGTGGCCTGTGGACTGCCGCTGTCGAACGAGGCGATGCGCAACCTTCGCGATTGGATCAACTCGAAGGGGATGTCGCAGCGCTGCATCAACCAGTTCCAGGTCATGCCGAACGATCAGATCGAGCGGCAGATCCAGGGAATGTACGCGGCGATGCAGGACCCGGCGTGGAAGTGCGGGTCGTGGAAGGCGTACCCGGCGTGGACGTCGGACACGTACCCCGCGCCCGACGGCTCTGCCCAGGGCTATTACATGACCGACCCGATCGGGATCGCGTTCATCGAGGCCGGGCTCAAGCTCGGGGTCCCCAACTTCGCGATCCACAAGGGCCTGCCGATTCCGGGCTTCGACGTGAAGCACAACGAGCCGACCGACATCGGCCCGATCGCCAAGATGTTCCCGAACGCGAACTTCGTCATCTACCACTCGGGCATCAACGCGCGTACCGGCGGAACCGCCGTCTCTGCCTTCGTGATGACTCCGACCGAGAACGTCCCCTACGATCCCGCCGCCCCGGAGCCGATGCTGACGGGCGTCAACGTCCTCATTCGGAGCCTCATCACGAGCGGCGTCATCGCCGATCCGGACAAGGGTGAGCCGTTCAAGCCCCACAACGTGTACGCGGAGATGGGGAGCGCCTGGTCGCAGGTGATGACCAAGACAACGGACTCGCAGCACTACATGGGCAAGCTGCTCAAGTATCTCGGCCCGGACAACATCGTCTGGGGGACCGACTGCATCCTCAGCGGAAGCCCGCAACGCCAGATCATGGCCTTCCGAGCGTTCTCGATCACCCAGCAGTTCCAGGACATGTACGGGTACCCGGAGATCACCGACGAGATGAAGCGGAAGATCTTCGGCCTCAACGCCGCGAAGCTTTACCGCATCGATCCCGCGGCGCAGCGCTGCAAGATCGACGGGACCACGTTTGCCATGCAGAAGAAAGAGCTCGACGACGGCCTCGGCCCGGGCCGGTGGGCAGCGAAGCAGCCGCTCGGCCCGCGGACGCTCCGAGAGTTCTGGGACCACGCCCGCGAGAGCCTCGCCAAGGGCATCCCCGGGTGATCGCGGATTGGGCCCGACGTCGCGCGCCCCGTCTGGCCGTCGTCGCGTCGGGCTCGATGCTCCTCCTCGCCTGTTCCTCGGGTACGGGAGCGGACCCCAAGAGCACCGCCCGCGACGCGGCGACGGAGGCGCCACCGAGCGCGGTGGACGCGGGCGGCGACGACGCCGTCTTGGGGGACGACGGCGGCCCCACGTACGCTGCCACATACACGGCCATCTACGACGAGATCCTCAGTCAGACCTGTGCCCTCGCGTTCTGTCACGCCGGAAGCTTGGACTATCTCGTCATCACTTCGAAGGAGGACGGGTACGCGAACCTGGTCGACGCCCAGGCGATGGGACCCCAGTGCGCGTCCACCGGGTTGAAACGCGTCGAGCCGGGCGACCCGGACAAGAGCCTCATGTACCTCAAGATCACCAACCCGCCGTGCGGCCTCCAGATGCCGCCGGTCGGCGGGATGCTCCAACCTGCCCAGATCGCGCAAATCAAAGCTTGGATCGAGGCGGGCGCGCCGAACAACTAGAGCCGGGGTCAGGGACCACAAACGTTGTACATCGCGTTGGCGGTCGAGGCCCGGCACATGGGCGTCGCGGGGGGGCAGTCGTTCGCGCTGGGGTTGCACAGGCGCGCATACGACGCGAGAAACGACCCGGCCGGGCAGGCGTTCGCCAAGCACGACACGCTGCTCCAG